>JBAYVM010000074.1:0-9750 GCA_041674645.1 Victivallaceae bacterium
CGCGACCTCAGTAGTTTCAGATTCTTCGATTTTAAGATGCTGATTTACGGTAAGCAGACAACCGGTCGGACATGCCGCCTTATTGACAACGTCAAGTCCCGGATACGGCGCAGTATCATAATTGACTTCAGCCTTGAAGCCTTTCATAACAATCTGTCCTTCTTCAGCTGCTTTGACGCATTTACGACAGGCAATACACGGAACGTTGCAGAATTTTTTCTTGGCCGGAGCTTTCTCCGGAGAACTGCAATATACATGAACTTTGGCCTCAATGGAAACCAATTTTATAAGCTTGCGCGGACAGGTGTCAACGCAGACCCCACAACCGACACATAATTCATTGTGAACTACCGCCAGCCCGTGAATCATTTCAATCGCTCCGAAAGGACAGGCACGCGCACAACTGCTCATTCCCAGACAGCCATAAGCACAGCCTTTCGGACCTCCGGCAATAAGCGAAGCGGAAATACAATCGTTAACGCCATTATAAAGTGTGGTTACTTTCATCTGATTCAGGTCGCCGCCGCACAACACAACCGCAACTTTCTTATCAGCCGAGCCAATCTCTATTCCCAGCGCCTGCGCAATGGCGGAAATACTTTCCTGCGAAGACACGGGACATTTACTTGGAGGATTTTCCCCGGAGATTACAGATTTTGCAAAATCTGCACATCCGGCCTTGCCGCAACCGCCGCAATTGGCGCCGGGCAGCAATTCTGTAACCAACTCAATTCTGGGATCGGTTTCAACTTTAAACATTTTGGCGACAATCCCGATTACGCAACCAAGAAAAAAGCCAAATACTGTCATGGCTGCAACTGCCGTGATTACTGTTACCATATCTATTTCCTGTCGTTAAAAATTTATTTCAGCAGAGCCCGGAAAAACCGATAAACGCCATCGCCAGAATACCGGTCGTAATCAGCGCAATCGCCATACCTTGAAACGGACGCGGTATTTGCGACAGTTCCAACCGCTCACGAATACTGGCAAAAAGCACCAGCGCCAGAGAAAATCCGACGGCGGAGAAAAAACCGAAAACCGTGGACTGAAAAATGCCGCGCGACAATTTGGCGTTAATCGTGGCAACTCCCATTACCGCGCAGTTGGTGGTAATCAGCGGCAGATAAATGCCTAAAGCTTTATATAACGGCGGACTGAGTTTCTGCATCAGAATTTCCACCAGCTGCACCAAAGCCGCTATAACTACGATGAATAACAAAATCTGAAGAAAGTCCAAACCAACTTCACTGCCAAAAATATTAATTTTTATTTTCAGCATGTAGTTGTAAATAGTTGAGGTAATCAAAGACGCCAGCGTAATTACAAAAATTACCGCTCCGGACATCCCCAACGCCGTGTCAAGACGTTTTGATACACCTAAAAACGGACAAATCCCGAGGAACCTGGCCAACACAAAGTTGTACACCAGCACCGCGCCAATTGTGATTTCTAAATATTCTTGCACCATAAAAACAACACCTTCAATTTGGTTAATAATTCACTGAACAAAAATACAAGCAGTTAATCTAGCGTAAGGAAAAACCTTTTCAAATAACCCGAGTAGTTTTTTTGAGGTTTATACAATTATGGAATGAAACTATGCAGCGAAAAACTCTCAACTGTTATGAGACAAAAAAAACTGGAACTCAACTGCCTCCCCATCAAAGTCAGTTGAATTCCAGCTAACAAATCTCCTCTTCGTTTACTCTTCCAAGTCACTCCCCGGTTATCGCCCGCTCTGAGCGCCCTGTAATCTAAAGTAAACTGCCATCCATTCCAAAGTGAACCAACAAATTATAGATGACATGTCGTAATTGTATAGAAAGAATCGTGCCAGTTATTTATCAAAACACCTAATCGGCTAAACTGTAACCAGTTAAAGTCTTTGCTCATTAACTGCAACCTTATATTGACATATCAATAAAAATTGATTTACGCCAAGCAATGTTATCGCGTATTTTCTTTATAATAAAATACTTACAATTTTATTAAATCTATTTTATATATCAATAAAAATTGATATGGTTCAAAGCAGTCTAAACGGTTGTTTTCCTGAAGTGAATGCGGAAAAATAACGGCATGCTGCAAACAGCGGTTAAAGATGTCGAATTTTTCAGCTGAAAAGTTCCCATAACTTTAAAAAAGCAGAAGAGGACACCGGGTGAATCCGGGAATATCTCGTCCTTTGCGCTGGAATTACCACTTAAAGAATGTATATTTTTGCCACTTTGTCTTTAAACTTTTAATTTATAAATATTGAATTCAGGAGATGGAATTTATGGACAGACAGCAGTGGATTGAACGCAATCACAAATATACTCTGGTTGACGGTGACAACGGTTTCGCTATCAGTTTTGCCGGAATGAATTTTTCGGACAAAGACTTGGACGGGATGAAGGATAAATTTGAACGCGCCAACAGCGAAATGATTAAGCTGGAAGCCGGAGCTATCAAAAATCCGGATGAAAAACGCCAGGTCACGCATTTTTCCGACCGTCTCAGCTACCCGGAATCGGCGCTATTTGCCGAAGTGGAAAAATTTGCCGCCGGCATCAGAAGCGGAAAACTTACCGGCAGCACCGGCAAAAAGTTTGAATATGCAGTAATTAACGGTATCGGCGGTTCCGCGTTGGGCCCGCAACTGATGCAGTTTGCCATCAACGGACCGTATTGGAATGAACTGTCAGGCTCAAAGCGTAACGGCAATTTGAAAATTTATTTTCTGGACAATACCGATTCCGCCGGCTTTGCGGATGTGATCAAGGTAATTGACCCGAAGACCACACTCGTGGTAACGGTTTCCAAATCCGGCGGCACTCAGGAAACTAAGAACAACATGATTGCCTTTGAAGATTATTACGCCGACAAAGGCATCAAATTCAACGCTCACGCCGCCGCCATCACCATGCTCAACAGCGATTTGCACAAACACGCCACCAAAAATAAATGGATGCGGATTTTCGACATGGCTGAATCTATCGGCGGCAGAACGAGCGAAACCAGTATCGTCGGACATCTTCCGGCGGTTCTGGCTGGAATTGATTTCCGCAATTTTCTGAAAGGCGCCTGCCGCATGGACCAATGGACTCGCAACGAGACATATTGTTGCAATCCCGCCTGCATGCTGGCCGCCATCTGGTATATCGCCGGAAACGGCAAAGGCGACAGAAATATGGTCATTGTGCCTTATTCCGACCGCCTGGTATTGTTGTCCCGCTACTTCCAGCAACTGGTCATGGAAAGCTTGGGCAAAGAACTTGATCTGAATGGAAAAGTTGTACATCAGGGATTGAACGTTTTTGGCAATAAAGGCGGCACCGACGCTCATGCGTTCATTCAACAGTTGAACGATGGCCGCGATGACTTTTTCGTTACTTTCATCGAAGTGCTCAAGGATGCCATGATTTTGCCAATAGATGATAAATCCAGCATGGGAACTTATCTGCACGGCTTCCAGGAAGGCCTGGCCGCGGCGCTGCTTAATAAAGGCAGACAGGCAATCAATATAAAAATCTCTGAAGTCAGTCCGTTCAACCTCGGCATGATTATCGCGCTTTATGAGCGCGCAGTCGCGGTTTACGCTGAATTTATTAATGTCAATGCTTTCCATCAGCCCGGAGTTCAAGCGTACAAGCTCGCGGCAAAAGGTATTCTGGACTTGCGCACAAAAATGATGGAAAAACTTTGCGAGCTGGATGAATTCACCGGCACGGCTGCCGAACTGGCGGAAGTGATAGAGATGAAAGATGATGAAATTGAGATTGCCGGACTGCTGGACAAAGCATCGCTCAACTGCCCGGACAACATCGTCAGTCGTTCATGGGATGCTAAAAAAGGCTGGATTTACACCATCAAATGAGTTCAGATTTTATTTTTTCAACCACTGAGGCGGCAGAATTTCTCAAGGTTCAGCCGCCTCTGAATTTTAAACGCGTCGAACAGCGTTATCCGGTGCAACTCACGCAATATTATCTTTCGCTGATTGATCCCGAATGCGCCGAAAACGACCCCATCTGGCGTCAATGTCTCCCGTCAGAAGCAGAATTGGATGACGATGCATCCTCCGCCGATCCGCTGGCGGAAGAAGAGCAAATGCCGGTTCCCCGGTTGATTCATCGTTTTCTCGACCGGACGGTATTGCTGGCAACCGGACGTTGCGCCGTGCGCTGCCGGTTCTGTTTCCGGAAACGCACCTGGACCAACGGCGCTGAGTTAGCGGACATTTCGACTAATGAACTGGAATCAATTTGCAACTACCTGCGAATCAATCCGCAAATCCGGGAAGTGCTGGTTTCCGGCGGCGATCCGTTAATGCTGTCATTCGAAAAACTAAAAGCCATCCTTGACGCACTGACCGCAATTGAATCCATCGACATAATCCGTATCGGCAGTCGCGTGCCGGTGACCATGCCGCAAAGAATTACTCCGGAACTGGTTGCCATGCTGGCGGAATATCCCGGTCTGTGGCTGATGACCCATTTCAACCATCCACGTGAAGTTACTGCGGAATCTGGAAAAAGTTGCCGGGCTTTCATTCAGGCAGGCGTTCCGGTGTTGAATCAAACGGTATTGCTGGCCGGAGTCAATGACCAGCCGGAAATTCTCGAAGAACTCTTTCGTAAGCTGATAAAAATAAAAGTCAAACCGCACTATCTGTTTCATGTTGACCCGGTGCGTGGTGTCCGACATTTCGCCACCGGCATTGAAAAAGGCCTGGAAATACTTCGGGCTTTCCGTCCTCGGCTGTCATCGCTGGCCGTGCCGACTTTCGCTATCGATTTACCGGAAGGCGGCGGAAAAGTAGCGCTCCAGCCGGATTACCTGAAAGAAAACGGCTATCCGTCCATTTGTGGCAACAAAATAATCCCTTATCCGGAAAAGTTAGCAAAAAAATCTAATTAACTCTAATAAATCTTGAGTTTCATTGTCTTCATCAATATAGAACGTCTGAATTCAGAAAAAGCGAGAATATAAATGGCTTCCGGAGAGACTCTGGAAAAAATTGTAACTGAAAATGAAGCGCCACTGCTGCGTTACGCCTGGCGTTATTTGCAAAACGAATCTCTGGCTCAGGATGCAGTGCAGGAGTCGTTTGTAAAATATTCGCAAACCATTCCTGGAACGATTTTCAATCCCCGCGCCTGGTTGTATAAAACTGCAAGGAACTACTGCTTGAATATATTGCGAAAACAGCATCGCCGCCCGGAAATTGACTTGGAACATGCGGAGCCGGTGGTTGCGGGCAGCAGCAGTCAACCCGATGCCGGACTGATTCATGCTGAAAACCGGACCGTATTGTTGCGTTGCCTCAACCGGCTGAAAGCCAAACACAAAGAAGCCGTTATTCTTAAATTGGAACACGGAAAAAGTTATCGTGAAATTGCCGAAATCATGAACCTGAGCGTCAGCAATGTCGGCTTTATTCTTCATGCCGCGCTGAAAGAACTTAAACAGAATTTTTCAGAGGAAATCTCAAAATGAAATGTCGCGACGCCAACAGAATGATGACTGATAGTCTGGCCGGAGAACTTTCCGAGCAACAAACACAAGCCCTGGAAGCGCATCTGGCAGAATGTGAACCCTGCCGCAAAGAATTTACCGAGTTCAAGACATTCTGGGCGGAAACTGAATCCGCATTGCAGAAACCTGCCGGCCTGCTGTCGCTATCTCCTGAAAGAAAAAAACAGATTTTTGCGCAAGCCGAAAACCTGAAAACACCCGAGCCTTCAACTGCGTTCCCCGTTATGTTCCTGAAAATCGCCGCAATGATTATGATTGGCGTCGCGGTGATTGGAATATTTCTGCCGCCATTATTCAACCGCCAGGACTCGTCGGAAAAGATGTCTCAAATCAAAGAAGTTAAAGAAAGTCAGCTTCAAAATCCGAATGCGTCCATTGATGCTTTACAAGCAGCCCCCGCGTCTGCCGCCATTGCCAGCGAAGAAAAACTGCCAGCAAAAAGAAATATGGCAATCGTTGAAAATGCCATGGACGAAAAGGAGTTGCCGAAGACAGCAGAAAAAGATAGCGCCATAATTGGCGTGGCAAAAACAATAAAAGGTCGCTTCGCGGAAAGCAAACGCAAGGCTGATACCGTAATCCGGATAAAAGCAATATCCGCGCAAACAGTTAAAAAATTCGTGCCAATGAAACTGGAGGCGGATAAAGAAACCGCAAAACAGCTTTTGCCGTCTAAAACATTCAACCTCGACCTGAAGCGCTGGAATATAAAAACTCCAGACGACTTGAAAAAATTGTTGCTGGCGAAAAAATATCCCCTGCCCGCTGAAATAATTCTTGATAAAAACAAAAATACGGTAACGCTTTACGCTTCCAGTCAGCAACTGCAACAACTCGAAAAATTCTTCGTCGCGCTGGCTGAAAAACCATTGACGCCAACATTGAAAAAGGCGATTGACAGCAATGCGCAGACAAAAAAGAACCAGTAGTTTTTCATGCGTTACGGAGTTGTTAAGCCGTAAACTTGACACGTTTTGCGAAAACAAATCCGAACGCGAACCTGGGGAGGTTTACAGGCACGGCCATGATGATGGCTTATCTGAAGACAAGGTCTGGACTGGAATACCGTATGCATTTTGAAAGGCGAGGCATTTGCCTTTCTTTTTGCCCCACTTGATTTCATACGGCGTCAGCATTGAACCTTGTTTAACGACCAGATCAACTTCAGAATTCGAAACCGTGCGCCAGAAATAAAGTTCCGCCGGATTGTCCGACAGGTCATTGCGTTTTGCAATTTCCGCAATCAGATAGTTTTCAAAAAGGCTGCCGATATCAGGACGATTTTCGTTCAGGTCAAACGCATTAAGAACCGCATTTCTGATTCCGGTATCCCAAAAGAAGATTTTTTTGCTCTTGGCAACTTCCTTGCGCAAATTTGAGCTGTATGCCGGCAGACGGAAAATGACAAAGGTCTCTTCCAGCAAATCAAGATAACGTTCAACGGTCTGACGCGCCATCTGCAATTGTTGAGCCAGTTCGTTTACCGACACTTCAGAACCGGCCTGGTGCGCCAGCAGAGTTAAAAGACGGCGAATCAAATCCGGGGTTTTAATAAGACCGGCCTGAAGAATGTCTTTCCAGAGATAATCCCCTGACAGCTCCCGTAGAAGTCCGATTTTATCATCACTGGTCACCACTTCCGGATAACAGCCGAAAACCATTGATTTTAATAAAGCCACCCGAAATTGAGGCGCAAAAGCCTCTTCGATGATTGGCGTCGCGTATTCGGGACGAAACCAGCTTTCCGCCTCCAGAGATTCCATGAGAGTCAATGGCGGAAGATGAATCTTCCGGTTGCGTCCAGTCAGACTTTCCACCGTCTGCGACAGAAGATTCAAACTTGAGGAGCCGAGAAGAACAATCTTGACGGGCAACCTGGAATCATACCACCCTTTGACTATGCGTGAGGTTTCCGGCTCCCGTTGCGCTTCATCAATTACCAGATACTCCGGTGAACCAAGGCTTTTCAGACCGTCGATGGGCGGCAGTACTGAGGCCGCCTTAAAACGCGCGACATCGAACGGCACATCAAAGTTAAGCAACAACATGTTTTTGGACTTTAACGCCTCATTAACCAGAGTGGTTTTCCCAACCTGCCGCGCTCCGATGACAATCGCGGTTTTCCCGCTGTCTATGATTTTAAGAAAAGTCGGCATTGCGCGTCTTGAAATAATCATGAAAAGCTCCCGTTTGATTTAATCTTGCTTTTAATATATATGTATATTTTGTAAAGTAAAGTTAACAATATATAAGAATTATATGCAGATAGCAGAAACAATAGAATTGCAAAATGGCTGAGTGGCTAGTCACGCATGGAGGTTCCGCGCTCTTGTTTCATCAGTTGAGTTTTGCCCGAAAGCCCAGCAAGCATCCCTGCTTGCGAATGCTTTCAAACTGGAATATTAAAACTCCGGCAAGCGGTTGCAACAACTCGAAAAATTCTTCGCCGCGCTGGCTGAAAACATACTTCCTCTCAAAAAATAAATTATTCTAATTCAGACATTTTAACAATTCTTTGTTCGCGTTCAGACATTTCAGCGGCGAAACCGACTTTCATGGTTTCATACGAATCCGAAGCCGGATTTTCCGGCGGCAATCCAGCGGCAACTAACTCGGCGATGCGAACATTCTGTCCATGCGTATTGTGAAACCATATCTGATCTTCGCTTTTGGGGAAAGTTATGGTTTCGACAATCTTATTAAGTAAATGTTCAGGCCCGTCGGTGAATGTACGACGACGAATGCGACGGCGGAAAACATCGGTTTCGATAGCGCCTTTGGTGCCGAAAATATTGTATTGCAGATAATGACCGTCATCTGACTGTTTATCCAACATTTCCAGCAACGGGTCGGTGTGGTCGGTTTCACCGGCGTACATAACAAAATTCAAATTGGAAATGGCTCCGTTTTTAAACCGGAGACTTATCTGATGGTTGTCCGGATGATTGAAGTAATCAACGACATTCGGAGCGGACATGGAGAAAACCTCTTCCACCGGACTGCCGATAAACCAGCGTTGCAAGTCCAGATAATGCGACAATTTTTCTCCGATGAGTGTTCCATTGCTGTTGCTACGCCAAGTGTTTTTGCCATGAAATTCGCTGGCGTAATACCGGCAGTGACAATTAACCGGAGTTCCAATCAAGCCTTGCTCAATCCACTCTTTTGCCTGCATATACATTTTTGAATAATGCAGTTCAAAACCGATTTGCAGAAAGCCGCCGGTGGCTTTTGCGGCGACAATCATTCGTTGCGCTTCAGCCAACGATTCTCCCATGGGTTTTTCGCATAAAACCGCCTTGCCAGTGCGCAAAGCTTTTTCTGTCTGTTCTGCGTGAGCTCCGTTAATTGACGCGATATATACCAGTTTGATATCCGGATTGTTCAAAATTGAGTCCAGATTGGATGTTGCGATAATTTCAAGTTCCCGCCCGCGCAGTTCCGCCCTTGCCGGGTCTGGCTCGTAGCCATATATTTTGCGTATGTGCGGCGATGCCTTGGCTGCGCCGACATGAGTTTTTCCCATGCCACCCAGGCCCAATACCGCAACATCGAATTGCTTTTCCATAATCATAAATCCATCGTTCCCTTTTTTCTTATCTAAACGTTGTCAAATAGCTTTTGTACTCTTTGCGAAAATCCGCCCAGATATTCCTGGCTTGCGACAGGCTGCGGACGTACGGATCCAGGCACAATGTTTGCACCGCCAGACTGTCGTCGCCTTCGTGTGTGGCCTTGGCAATCATTTCGTGCAAAGTAATCTGGCGGCGGCAGATTTCCTGCGGTCCGGCTGGCAGTTCACCGACATAAATACTGCGCACCTGACCGCCAACAGCGATACCGGGAACGTCAACAATCGCATCGGACGGCAAATTTGAAATTGCGCCGTGATTCACAATGTTAATGGCGTCAAAATAAGTCGGCGTGTTGGTTTCCAAAGCCACGATTACTTGGCACGGTTTTTCCGCGTAATACGGATGGTCGGCATCAACCGGGAATGGCGGTTTCGTGAATTCCTTACCTAACAACCGTTGCGTTTCCAGAGTATGAGTTTTTTTTGCCGCCAGTTTTTCGTAGAAGTTAGCCAGCGACTCATATTGATATTTTCCCCATTCGGCTTCCCCCCAGAAAAATGGCAGATATTCGATGATGTGGTCATCATAGCCGACAGGATACATATTGAATGCATTCAGCGTTTCCAGCGTGAACATTTGTTGCGGTATTGAA
>JBAYVM010000075.1:0-9697 GCA_041674645.1 Victivallaceae bacterium
ATGATAATTTTATTGAACATCTTTGGATATCTTTTTTTTATTCTCACAATATTGCGCCAGAACAAGACATCCCAATAGTAATCCAAATAAATGATACTTTATGTTGTTTGCTCAGAGATTTGCGAGCTCTATTAGAAAACTCCGAAATAGATAGTGACAAATGTTATCATTGTTCACAAGCTCTTATATATACAGTTATGGTTATGCCTGAAATCAATTGGAGTGCTCCTATGCCGGATGTTCTAATAAAAGTACTTGGGTTGATAAAAAATAATATCAGAGATAAGTTAACTACTCAGAAGCTTGTTGATTATCCGTTCAGACAGTTTTTGATAAATTATATCCGCCTTGAAGCCAAGTTTCATAATTCTTCTGATTTGTAAATTGTTCAAAAATTGTTCATTGTGGATAATATTATACTTAAAATTGATGTTTTGTCAAACAAATAAAGAATAATATTTGAACAATATTATCACGCAAGCAATAGTTGCAAAAAACTGAATACAACCTGGCTAAAACCTGTAAATTTTCTAGATTTATAATAAAATATCTTAAACATATCTAATTAATATATAAATTAATAGTTATTATAATATTATGTTAATTATCAAATAATAATAAAAAACAAAATCAACTATTTTTTAAGACAGTTGTATTGACATTTAATCATCTTTGAGTTATAATCATAAACAGAACAAATATTGAAAGGCAACGTAATTCAATGATTACAACGGTCAAACGAAGCTCTAAGCGAAAAATCAGCAACCTTGCCGGGCGTTTGCGTGATCAGATTCTCAACGGTAAATTGGCTGCTGGCATCGCATTGCCGACTGCTGAAGAACTGGCGAAAAGAAGTGGAGCCTCCGCAATCACCATCAACCGGATTATGGCAAAGCTGGCGGAAGAAGGTCTTGTCAACCGGATCAAGGGTAAAGGAACTTTTGTTGTTGACAAAGAAAAAATCCAACAGAAGCACACCATCGGCATATCGTTCCTCATTCCAGATGGCAGCACTCAGGAAGTCTCCGCCGCATTTACAGTTTTTCAGGAAAGCGCCGCGAGCACGATTAAAGAGCTGGGGCACGAAATATGTTATTTGCCTTTGCCGGAATTGCGTGACAATTCAGAGCGTGGCAAAAAGCTTCTGGACAGCGCCGATGCCTTGGTCATCTCGGCCAGTTGTCTCTGCCCTGAAGTAATTCATCTGCTACTGGATTATCATAAACCCTGCGTCGTGATTCAGCAAACTGCATCGTTGGCTTTGCCGTTTCATCAGGTTGCGCCGGAATTGAGCACCGGCTTTATCGCGGCGCTCAACCGTTTCCGTGAACTCGGGCAGACTCGCATCTCAGTGGTCAGCAAAACAGGCGGAACTCATACTGGCCGGGCACTGGCCTTCATCCAGTGTGCCGTCACTATGGGATTTGCGGCAGAAAGCCTTGAATTAGTTCAGGACGAACCAGTCATGGCCGATTTCGGACGCATGTACGGATATAAAATCGGGCGGAAAATACTAACGGAAAAATTAAGTCGTACAATCTTTTCGACCAGTGATTTTTTCTCGTTTGGAATAATTGATGCCTTTAACGAAGTCGGCTTGAAACCGGGACTGGATTATAACCTGATTAGCTTCGATGATTTGGAAGGCGAAGGGCTCTGTCCGTTTGGCGTTCCTCTTATCACTACTATCACATTTCCGAAACGGAAAATAGCCCGAGCTGCGGTAAAACTGGCGCTAAGCCTGATTTCTCGTCCGTCAAACTATTTTGAAACAGTCCGCGTTCCGACAACTTTAATTAATAGAGAGACTTGTTAAACAAATGAAAAAGCCTTTGCCAGCGCGACAACGGTTGAATCTGTCTAGAAAACCGGAGGCGGCGGGTGGTAATGAGATTAAAAATCAATTTAAACTTTTGTCAATAGTATTTTAACCAAAAAATGGAGGCATAATGGGAAAATTGAAAATTAATGGACTGTCAATGTTAATCGTCAGAAACCAGGAACAATTATGAAAGGAAAAAGAGAACTTGAAGAACGAATTAGACAGGTCTGAAAAAATATGAGATTTTTTCAGCAAAAGTAACTTTTTGAAACTAAACTATTACAAACTAACTATTACACAGAAAGGGAAAGGCATCATGAAAGAGAAACCAAAAAGTCGCAAGTCGTTGATTGTCAAGCGCTTCACCCTTATTGAATTGCTGGTCGTTATCGCGATAATAGCGATTTTGGCTGCAATGTTGTTGCCGGCGCTGAATAAAGCGCGGGACAAAGCCCGAAGCGCGTCCTGTATCAACAACCAGAAACAAGTGGGACAGGGCTTGGCCTTTTATGCCAATGACTATCAGGGCTATTCGCCACGCTATTCAAATAATGATAGCGTAACAACGGCAATCTGTAAGTCGTGGACCATGCTACTGGGGCGGCTGTACTTTCCAGGCAGTGTTGCGCAGGCCGGAGACACCGGCGGCAATGGTTTTTTCAAAAAGAATTCAATTTTCAATTGCTCAATAGCCCAAAGTCCATATAATCAGCCAACCAACTGGGAAGTTCCCGCCGCTCAACTGGCGAAGGGTTGGATGCCGGCCGGATTCGGTTATGGGTTGCGCTCGGTAGGCACCCCAATTAAAGGAGCCTTTTACCCTGGCGAACGAGCTGCGCCTGCCGGCACCAGTGGCGCCGGAGTTCCCAGGCTCGACACGGTCAGTAAATTAGCGCCATACTTTGGAGACACGTGTGTGGCTGAAGGCGGAACCGTAAAGTTTCCTGGAGGAGGTTATCTCGGTTTAGAAGCCAGCAGCACCTGTTCGTTTCCGCTCGAATCCGGCAACTGGTACTGCAATACCGGGGTTCCGTTCGTCAGCCACAAATCCAACGGAAATTTCGGATATTCTGACGGGCATGTTGAATCTATGACCTATGCCCAGCTCAAAGCGCTGCCGAGGCCTGGAAGCGGAACCGTGGATAATACAAATAGATGGTTTGCAGTTCCGTATGTGGGCGGTTCATTCAGTTGGTATTAATCACAAACTTCATGGGATCGGTAAAATCTTTTAAAAACATAAAACATAAAGGAACTCACTGTGAAAATTAACTTGAAAAATCTTTGTTCGTCCGTATTAGCCGCCGCCGTTACGTTTTCGGCCGGCCATGCTTTCGCCTCCAATGTTGCAGCAAGTGAAGACTTTGAAGGCAATTTCAACTCTAAAGGTATTTGTGAGGGCTGGGCGGACAATTCGTCGTGGGCTCCGGTGGTGGTTAAATACGAGCGAGAGACCGCCAATCCGCATTCCGGTAAATTCGCACAGAAAATAATCTGTTCAAAATTTGGCGGTGGCGGCGTGCAGTTTGTCTGCAGCAAGCCGGTGTCCCTTGAAAAAGGCAAAATCTACAGATTCGGTTTCTGGGTTAGAGGGCTTACCGCGTCTGGATCGGTTGAATTGAATATCCGGAAAATAGACGCGCCATGGAACACCATTGTATCACAGACATTCCAGATAAAAAATGAATGGCAGTATATCGAATTGCTCCAGGAGAGTCCTAAGACTGACGCTAGTTGCTGGCTAATGGTTCGGTTTTCCGCCCTGGGAGAAATTGTGCTGGATGACATGAAATTTGAAGAAGTTGATATTTCCAGTCTAACCAAAAAACTTGCCGGGCGTTCCGGCAATTTAGTTGACAACAGTTCGTTTGAACTGGGCGGAACGGGCTGGGGCTGCCGCGTTGCTACGACAAACTATTTTCACGGGCATGATATGGTTCAACATCAGCGGAATTATACTTTTTCTCCTGATGCCGCTTATGAGGGCAAAGGTGGATTTCAACTTAAGTTGCCGGAATTTTCCGCCGCTTATCTTTCGTCACGTTACCTGGAATTAAATCCGACGCATGAATACACGATTTCCTGCATGGCGCGCACCAGCAGGGGCAACGCGACTGTCGCGATGGGAGTTGCAGGTGGCGAAGGCTCCGGCAATAAAACAATAACTCAACCGGTGAAAATTGGCAAAGAATGGCGGCGGGTTCAGGTGACCGTCAAAGCGCCGATGGTGGAAAAAATGTTGATGTGCGTCAGGATTTTCTTTGACCAACCCGGCATATATGACATTGATAATGTGCAAATTGAACAGGGGAATAAAGTTACGGACTTCAAAGTGGCTAATGGTTCAGATTGCGGCATTACCGGCATACCGGACTGCGGTTATATAAACCAAGGCGGACAATTGCCGGTTAATCTGATTCGTTACGCCGCATCATCTGCGGATTTAGCCGCCAATGAATTAACAGTACAGGCATTGGACTTTTCCGAGAAAACTATCTTCAATAAAAAATTTCTCATGGCGCAGGGCCAGAAAACTGCCGCGTTTGTCCTGCCTACAGAATATGCCGGGGTTTTCCGTGTGGAAATTACTGACAACAAAAATGACTTATTGTCTCAATATATTTATGCGGTGATTCCTTCCGGCATGGACGAATTCAAACCTGGCAAACCGTCTCAATCATTCTTCGGTACTCACCTTGGACAGATTACTAATGAAGCATTGGATTTTGCCTGGCTGACTGGTTCGCGCTGGTTACGGCTGCATCCGCCGCTGGCAACAAAATGGATGCTGATTGAAAATGAAAAAGGTAAATTTGTCTGGCATGACGAGTTCATGAAGAAAATAAAAGATAAAGGGTTCGGCATTGTCGGCAGTCTGGACACTACGGCGGTATGGGCATCGCAACATCCGGAACTGGGTTTCGGGTGGACCGGTAATAAGGCGACATCTTTTCCGGCCAAAGATATTAAAGACTGGGAAAATTATGTCAGACAGACCGTAAGTCATTATAAAGGGATTATTGACTACTGGGAAGTCTGGAACGAGCCGGATGCATCTGGTTTCCTGAAAGTGGATAAGGAAGAGAATCGGGCTGCGGAATATGTACGGCTGCTGAGCGCTGCATATCGTGTGGCACATGAAGTCAATCCGAATGTCAAGGTCATTGGCGGAGTGGGAACTAATATTCCGACGTTCATATGGAGCAAACGTATCGCGGATAAAGGCGGCATAAAAGCGCTGGATATCCTTTCATTCCACTGGTATTCGTCTCTGCCGAATATTACAGAAGCATTCTTTAAGGACGTGAACATGATGCGGAAGCTTGGCGCAAACAAAAAAACGCCGATGCCGTTGTGGAATACCGAATCCGGCATTTTTACCCCGGTCACGTTTTATCGTGAAGACGGGGAAGAGGCACGTGATCCATTCGGAGTGCAAAGTCAGGCAGCCTGGGTGACGTTAAGTTATGTCGGCAATATGGCTGCAGGCGTGGAAAAGATGTTTCTTTACACCAGTTCTGCTGCCGGTCAGCCAACGCGAATTGAATGCAGTGTTTTGCGTGAGTGGGACGGTGCGTGGCGTCCTGCCGCCGTTGCCGCTCTGGTTACGGCAAAATTGCTTGACGGCGCAAAATTGCAGGAAGCTCCTAACTTAGCGGACAATATTCAAAAGGCGGTTTTTACCAAAGACGGTTACCTGATTGCATGTGTCTGGAAAAGTTATGACACGGTGGGGACAAATACCGTATATACGGTTCCAGCCGGAGTAAAGCTGGTGGACATCATGGGCAATGTGACCAAAGTGAAAAAAGCGCAGAAAATAACCCTTGGAACGCTTCCGGTATGGATTATTACTGACGAAAGCAATTAATATTGCTCTTTCAGCGCCGCCGCTGTTGTCAGGCGGCGGCGCTTTTAATTTGCGGTGTTAAAAAAATCTCTTTAATATGCGGGTTTTTAATATTTTGCAGTTTTGCCAGTTGATATAATCCCCGCATATGAACAGCCGCTGCATAAATGAAATTGCTAAAAGCTTAACTGAAGAGAAACAATAAAGAATCTCTTCCCGTCCATCCTATCCCCGAGGCAAGCCTCGGAGTATTACGGACGGACTTCCACGCCCTGCGGGCGGGCCGGAGGTTCAAAAACAAAAACTAATACAAAAGACGAAAGCCGACCCAAGGGTCGGGGAATTTACCCAATGAAGATTAAATAAGAAAATAGAATGCAAAACATATCCTCAACAGGCGTGGTATGGCTTTGTTATAACGCCAGACGTTTTGGAACTGTTCCCAATGGATTTCTGCTTTGACAACCGTCATGCTTAATAGCGCTCTAAAAACGCCGGAATGTTGAAAAATAGCTAAAGAGAATGTCCATAACAATTTTGGAAAGTAGCTGATTACAAGAACCATAAGTCAGGATAATATGAACACACATCATCATAACATCAATTGGGAAGATAATTCCGGAATACTGGGAAAAACCATTGTCGCGGCAGGAAAAAGTTCCGGCGCGGAATGGGAAAATCCTGCGATCACCGGCATCAGCAAACTGCCACCGAAATCATGGCGGCATTACGAGCCGGAATATTGCAGGTGTCTCAACGGCAACTGGAAATTTCACTGGTCGCCTGGCACGGATGGCGCACCGGCCAACTTTCACGCTGCCAACTTTGACGATTGCAACTGGTCCACCATTCCGGTTCCGGGACACTGGGAACTCAACGGCTATGGCATTCCAATCTATACCAATATGCAATATCCATTTCCGCCGACTCCGCCGACGGTTCCACATGACAACAACCCGGTCGGCTGCTACCGTCACGAAATCACCATCCCCGCCAACTGGGACGGACGGAAAATCTATCTTTCATTTCAAGGGGTTGACTGTTGTTTTTATCTCTGGGTCAACGGGGGCTTCGCCGGTTTCAGCAAAGTCAGCCGCTGCCCGGCGGAATTCGATGTCACTGCTCTTGTCAATCCTGGCAGCAATATCATTGCGGTAAAGGAATTCCGCTGGAGCGATGCCACCTACGCTGAAGATCAGGACATGTGGTGGCTTAGCGGCATTTTTCGCGACGTGTTCATTTATGCGCTACCGGAACAACATATCCGTGATTTTGAAATCAAGACCAGTCTCGACAGCGACTACCGCGATGCGGAACTTGATATCGCAGTTAGCGTGAGCAGGCCCGAAACTCCTCACCGGTTACATGCCGAACTCAAAGACGGCGACCAGACCATTGCTTCCGGTTATAATCTCAATTTTAAAGTGTCCGACCCGAAAAAATGGACCGCCGAAACTCCGAATCTCTACCGTCTGGAACTGGAACTGCAATCCCTTGACGGACAAGTGATTGACCGCGTTGACTGGCTGGTGGGCTTCCGTTCCGTGGAAATCCGCGACGGACGGTTCCTGGTCAACGGTCAGCCGGTATTGTTCCTCGGTGTCAACCGTCACGAATTCAACTGCCGGACCGGACGGGTAATCTCCGAATCCGACATGCGCGAAGATATCCGGCTGATGAAAGAAAACAGCCTGAACGCGGTCCGCACATCACATTATCCGAATCAATCACGTTGGTACGAGCTGTGCGATGAAGACGGTCTTTATGTTATTGACGAAGTTGACCTGGAAACCCACGGCCTGATGGACCAGCTGTCGCGAGATCCGGCCTGGCGTCCGGCCTATATGGACCGTCTGCGGCGCATGTTCGAACGCGATAAAAATCACGCCTGCGTTGTCATCTGGTCACTTGGCAATGAATCAGGCCTTGGTGACAACATCAGAGCGATGTCCGATTGGATAAAACGCCGCGATCCGTCGCGCCCGGTTAACTACTTTCATGCCGGCCCTGATGCCTGTGTAGATATTGTCGGACTCCATTATCCCTCGCTCGAACAAGTCCGGGCAATGTTGAACTCTGAAAAATCAGGACGTCCCGTACTGCTCGAAGAGTATGCCCACTCGATGGGCAACAGCACTGGCAACATGCGCGAATATCTCGAACTGTTCGAATCTCATCCGCAGTTGATTGGCGGTTTCATCTGGGACTGGATTGATCAGGCGCTTGAGCGCGCCACTCCCGATGGCAAAAGGTGGTATGCTTATGGCGGCGACTTCGGTGATCAACCAAATGATGGCAAGTTTTGCATGAACGGGTTGTTGTTTCCCGACCGCACCCCGCAACCGAAACTGCTTGACCTGAAACATGCTTTCCAGCCGTTCGCCATTGAGATGGCGGCAGACGGCACGGTCTCTATTCGCAACCGTTTCAGTTTCCGCAATCTCAACGAGTTCAGGCTGACTTGGCAATGGCAGCGTGGCAATGCTGTAACCGGGAATGGTGAACTTCCTCCGGTCGCGCTGCAGCCGGGCGCAACTGCGACAATCACTATTCCTGTTCCAGATATGTTGTCACCTGGAGAGTTTTACCTGCTCAATTTCGCCGTCAGCGAACACGGCAGTACCATAGCGTCTGCGCAGCTTATGCTTTCCAGCCCGGAATTTCCGTGGCCGCAAACAGCCGTCCGTCCATATTGTTCCGGTCGCAGGACAATTTTCGAAGCTGCCGATACTAGAGCGGTCTTTGCTGATGGCAGCTTGACCGCTTTCACCCGAGCCGGTCGTGAGCTGATTGCTGCTCCGCCGGAATTGCAATTTTACCGGGCGCCGAGTCTTAACGACCGTCCGTTCATCGAAGGATGGCGCAAAGCCGGATTTGACCGGTTACAAGTACGTACTGTGGACATCGAAGTCGGCACAGACCGCTTGACTGTCCGCCAGCGCTTCATCGCACCTGAAGCAGAAGACCGGTTCGCTGCTGAACTGATCTGGCAGATGAGCGAAAACGGACAACTGATGTTGGATTACCGCGTCGCGTCTACCGGCAGCATTCCTCCTCCTCCGCGAATCGGTATCCGCTTTTTTCTGCCACTGGAATACGAATGGTTTGACTGGTTCGGACGTGGTCCGTTTGAGACCTATCGCGACCGCAAACTCGGCGCCATGATTGATCAATATCACAGCGCCGTGGACAGAGAATTTGTTCCCTATCCAGTTCCACAAGAAAACGGCAACAAAACCGATGTTTACCAGGCGCAACTTCGCAATAGCGATGGTTGCGGTTTACGCGTCGAAGCCGAACCGGCAATGGAAACCAGCGTACATTATTATACCGCAGAAGACCTTGCCGCGGCAGAACATCTGCACGAGCTGCACCCTCGTCCGTATATCGTCTGGAACCTTGATTGGGGACAGACGGGAGTCGGCAACGGCAGCCACGGTCCCGGCACGCTGTTGCAATATCAACTGACTCCGCAAAACATTCGGCAACGGCTGATCTTCACTCCGATCAGTCCGGTTAGCAGGCAAGAAGCACGGAGAAAAATTTCGTTTCACAGGAAGAAGCAGGAACTTCTTGTATGCGGCAGGTAACGTTTGAAAAATGACTGTTCGCCGGGTTTCAGTTTTTCAGGATAATTTTGGTTGGGCAGATGCTTTTGGGAAACTTACTTTCCGGTGTTTTTGTTGCTTGGCTTGAGGTTAAAAAGAGAATAACAATAGGATGTTAGGTGTTAAGAAGTGAGAAGGAATAGGAAAGATGGGATGCAGGAGTTGAAGGATAAAAGAGTAAAGTAAAAAGATAAAAATGTTAAGCTTGGAGGAGTTGTCCGTCTCTGGAGTCTCGCGACTGTGGAACCCGTCGAAACCTCTTAGTAGCACCGGGTTTAGCCTTAAACCGGCAAAAGACTGGGAATATTTTACCACTAACGAAACAGGCAAATGAGGAAAGTTCTAAAGTTCTAAAGCAAAGTCCTCTGCGGTGATTTTTTTTGCATTCTTTACGGCTTTGCGTTTAACGGATTGGGA
>JBAYVM010000076.1:0-9696 GCA_041674645.1 Victivallaceae bacterium
GCAAAGTAGCTTGCGATCTCCGAGCGCAAATGGCCTTAGTTTCATGCGTTCGGAGAACGCATACTACTGAAATAGCGCAAAAACTGATGTTCAATTAGACGGACGTGGCTACACCGGAAAACTAGAACTCAGTAATGTGTCAATTGAGCAGCGTTTTGCGAGAGAACGCCGCAAAGTAGCTTGCGATCTCCGAGCGCAAATGGCCTTAGTTTCATGCGTTCGGAGAACGCATACTACTGAAATAGCGCAAAAACTGATGTTCAATTAGACGGACGTGGCTACACCGGACGGTTGTCCGAAAGATAATGACGAAAAAATACAGGTGACAGAGATGAAAATAACCGTTAATGGAAAAACCGCAGAGATAAACGCCGGCGAAACCCTCGCCGGACTCATTGCCGGGAAAAAACTTGATGTCGCGAAAACGCTGGCTTCAGTAAATAAAACAATTATCCAAGCTGGAACTTTTGCCGAAATCATCCTCAATGAAGGCGACGAAATTGAACTGTTCTGTTTTGTCAGCGGCGGATGAACTGAACCTTTCAATGTGGGAGCCGACCTCCGGGCGGCGAATTAGCAAAAGGTTATGACGGAGCATAATCCTCCAGTCAATGAAAAATCAAGGATAAAGTCAACATGAATACATTCTTCTCTTCAAATCCACCTGGCGTAACTGAAGCGCTCAGAAAAAAATCGGTATTCGTCGCCGGCGCCGGCGGGCTGGGATCGAATGTCTGTTTCATGCTGGTGCGCACTGGAATAGAAAATATCACCGTCATTGATTTTGACGTAGTGGAACCTTCCAACCTCAACCGCCAGCAGTATTTCCGAGATCAGGTCGGTATGCCTAAAGTGGTTGCGTTGAAAGAAAATCTCCTCCGAATCAATCCTGACTTGAAAATTAACGCCATTCAACAAAAACTGACCGCTGAAAACTGCCGGGCACTCGTTCCTGCTGACGTTGACCTGATTTTCGAATGTTTCGATCAGGCGGAAGCCAAAGCCATGCTGGCGGCGTTCGCACTGTCATTCCGGCCGGAAGTTCCAACTATCGCCGTTTCCGGTCTCGCCGGGCTCGGTCCATGCGAAGACATCACCGTCACTCGCGGTATCGGTCAATTATACATTGTCGGCGACGGCGTAAGCGAAATGAATTCAGAAACCGGAACCATTGCCTCAAGAGTCATGCAAGTCTCCGCCATGCAAGCACATCTTGGCCTCCGCCTACTGCTCGACCTCCCCGCCAAATAAAAGAAATATGGGTCGAGCCGACGGCTCTGCAGCGCAATAAGTTCCAAATGACAGAGCTCAGTAAAAATGTCTAATTGAACGCCAGGATAGAAAAATTGACGCCAAAGGTGTCACACGTTTATAGCCCAAGAAAAAATAATGTTCGACTCCCGCGGAGTCGCAGATTTTTGTGCTGATTATTCTATAAACCAGAGCTCATTACTTAAGTAAGAGCGTGGGTTTTAATTGGAATTCGGCTTTTTCTTGATTTTTAACTTCCTTTCTTCCTGCGCAAAGCATTTCTGTGAGCTTACGAACGTTCCTGACGGAAGCGCATAAGTAGTGAGACTAAAAAACGACATTCAACTGAACACCTTTTACTGAGCTCTGATAAACGTGTTATCCCGTCGGGATAATAAAACTGCAGGAACTACCAACCAACACGTAAATTGTCTGCCATGCGAAATAGCTTTTTGCGTTCGGAGAGCGCAAGCCCGGCTAAAGATATTTGGGAAATTCGCCCGTTGACTGAATAAAGTCAAATGCGTCAACAATTTCTTTTCTTGGTTTAATTCCAGCCTGTATTGCCTTGTTATATTCTTGCACAAAATAATCTGTTTTCTGCTGCGCAAACAACCAGCGCAACAAAATGTACAGCTTTATTTCCTGGTCGCGCACAGTATAGCTTTTGGCAAAAAGCTGAATCCCGTTTTCATATTCACCAAGTTCAAAAAAACACAAAAACGCGATCTTAACCAGTTGATTACGCATGTCTCGCAGATTAATCTCCGCCATCATTTTGTCCAGCCCCTTGGTTGATTTCAAACGCCCGTGAGAGATTTTTTCCACGCAGTCTTGTATTGCGATTCTTTTAGCGTCAGGAGTGTGAAAAAATTCTAATGCGACCTGCATGAGCTCACCCTGCACAATGCTCCGGTTAACATCATTTTCGACAATTAATGAAATCGCCTTCGGCACAAATACGGAAATGGATTCATGCTCGCGCTTGAGCGAAAGCAAAGCCCGAAAAAATACCGGCTGCGCGATTCCCACCGACTGAAACGGATCATCGCCCGAAAATAAAATATAATTACAGGCATAGCACAACATTACATACAGCTTTTCCAGCAAAGCGGAGGCCTTCGGAATATTCTCCCGTACCCTGGCGGCATTCAGCAATGACTTGTAAAATTGCTTGACCACAAAACGCCATTTGGGCCGGTCTTTTTTTGAAACTATCGAATTTGGCGCAAAATAATATTGCTTGTAGGCATTCTCAACAAAATCATCAATTTCACATTCCAAGTCATCAATATCCTCCGGCGGCGGAACTTTTTTCTCCTTTTTGAGATTCAAAAAAGCATCCGGATTCTTCAGCAAATCATCAATTTTGCTCGTCTCTTTAAGCGCTTTCGGCATGAGCTTGTACATTTCAGTAACAATCTGCCGCAATTGTTTGGCTGAATATTTTTCCAACAGTTCCCTGACCTCATCTATCTTCATCATCTGCCTCCAGTTTCTGCTCAAATTTTCAATGAAAACATTTATATCGGGCTTAATATGCAGTTTCTTACAGTCGATTGCAAGAGAACAGCGCAAATTTGTCGTGTCAAAACAAACTCATTCGCGCATGTTCAAAGCGATTGAAATATTATTGCCGGGAAGATGGGAAATATTTACCGGACATGCGAAAACATGTTTAAGATTGTCGGGGGATAAAACTTCGGCGACAGTACCAGAAGATACAATCATGCCGTCGTTGAGCAGGAATGCCCGGTCAAGGAACATCGGAGCGGCAAACAGGTCATGACATACCAGGAGAATGCTTTTTCCGGAAGCGGCAATTTTGCGTAAATATTTCAAAAAGTTCAAATGTCTGGTGATGTCGAGGTGAGCAGCAGGTTCATCAAGCAACAGTATCGGGCTTTGCTGCGCCAGCGCCCGCGCCAGAAGCGTCCGCTGTTTTTCTCCGCCGCTGAGCGTGTCAAACGGACGATTTGCAAATTCGCGGATATCCATTTGTTCCATGCAACCGGCAACGATTTCATAATCTTCAACCGTTTCGTGACGCAGCATTTGCCATGACGGATAGCGGCCCAGCATAACCACTTCTCCAACGGAAAATGGCAGTTGCGCCGGAATATCCTGGCTGAGGGTGGCAATATGTAAAGCGATTTCCCGGCGCGAAAGCGAATTAAGCGGAACATCGTCAATCATCACCCTGCCCTGCTGCGGTTGCAAAGTGCCATTCAAACACCGGAGCAAGGTGGTTTTGCCGCAACCGTTCGGCCCAAACAAACCGGTCACAGTTCCCGGTTCCAACTCCAGGCTGATGTTCCGGACTACCGGATTTCTTTCCGGATATGCAAATAAAATATTCTCTGCCCGAAGTTTCATCGTTTCCAGCTCCTCTGTTTATTCAGCAGCAGCCACATGAAAAACGGCGCACCTGCCAGAGAAGTAATGATTCCGACCGGAATTTCCTGCGGCGCCGCCAGAGTTCTGGCCAGCGTGTCGGCAACCAGCATAAACATTCCGCCGCCGAAAAACGCCGCCGGCAGCAATTTGCGGTGATCAGCTCCGAACAACATTCTGAAAATATGCGGAACCAGCAGACCGACAAAACCGATTACGCCGGTCAAACTGATGCAAATTGCGGTCAGTACGGCAATTACCACCACTACAACCCGTTGCGTCCGCAACACATTTACGCCGGTTTCAGCGGCGGCGCGTTCGCCCAACAACAGTAAATTCAATTCCGGAGCTAAAACATACAATACGCAGAACCCGGCGACCACCACCACCAGCAACAGCCAGACGCCATCCCAACCGGCTTTCCACAGCCCGCCCATGAGCCAGAAAACAATTCCCTGAAGACGTTCTTCCGACATGAACAATATTGCCGCAGTCAACGCGGAACAGAAAGCATTCAGGGCGATGCCGGTTAAAAGCAGACAATTGCTAAAATCCGCTTTGTCGCCAGCGACATACAGAATAAATGCCATCACCGCCAATCCGGCGACAATACTGAACAGCGGAACCGAATAGAATCCCAACGCGCCAGTCAAAAATATTCCGGCAACCGCCCCCAGCGCGGCGCCGTTGGACACGCCAATAACATAGGGC
Source organism: Victivallaceae bacterium (assembly GCA_041674645.1). Classification (GTDB taxonomy): domain Bacteria; phylum Verrucomicrobiota; class Lentisphaeria; order Victivallales; family Victivallaceae; genus JBAYVM01. The sequence continues at coordinate 4,357 of JBAYVM010000076.1, forward strand.
GACGCCAACGGATTGCGGAATAACGCCTGCGAAGCGACTCCGGCAAGAGACAACGCGCCGCCGGTCAGCAGCGCCAGAATTATTCGCGGCAGCCGGGCATACAAAATAATTGCGGCAGAAGTATTGCCGTCGTCAGACAACCAGGGCATAAACAACAATTTAAGGCTGCGGCTCAAGGGCACGGTTGCCGCTCCAACGCTTAGCGCCCAGAGCACAATCAGGACAAAAACCATGATTAGCAACAGATATGTTGCCGGTCGTATCCGGTTGTTAAATCTGTTGTTCATATCATCAGGCAATCCTGATTACGTCAAAACGGTCATCACGGCTGGACAAATCCATCGCCTCTTCACTGCTCAAAGACGATGACGCCACCCGGCGCAAATGCTTTCGGCAACATTCCTCCGCTATCGCAATTTCTTCTTGTTCAGGTCGGCGGTAGTTAAGTCCCGGCACGGGAATATAACCCATAATGTGCAGGGGAATTTCCGGACTGAGTTCGCCCAGCCAGGCGGCCAGCGCTTCAAGCTGGTCAATGTCAACCAAACCGGGCACAAAAACCATGTTTGCGGCCATTTGCAGTCCGGCGTCGAAAGCGGCTTTAAAATTATCGTAAATCAAACTTTTTTCCTGCCCGGTTATCTGCCGGTGAAGTTCTTCATTCCAAGCCTTGAAGCCGACATTCGCCCCGTCCAGACAGGGCAACGGCAACTTGCTGCCGTTGGTGTGTCCGAGCTTGGTCACGGCATTCAATTCCTGTTTCGCGAACCGGAGCATTTCCTCCAGTTCTTTCGCTACAGTGGGTTCGCCGCCCATAAAATAGACTTTTTCAGGCGAAACTGAGCGCAACGCCTGCTGCATTTCCGCTGTGCTTAAAAATCGTTCCGGTTTCGGCCAGGAGAGTCCGGGCGTGCCATCGGCTCCGCTCCGCAGTTTATAACTGCAAAACGGGCATTTGAATGTACATCCAAAGTTATGCAGCGTGGCAAAACTGTATTTTGCATTGTAGGTAATTTTAAAAAAAGCCATTTAGTTTCCCTTTTCCTGATTAATAATTTTTCTTATTTCATTCACCGCTTCGACGGGCTCAACTCCAGCAACCAACCGTTTGCGATTTATTCCGTAAACCCGGCGTTGCTTAACCGCCGGAAGCGTTTTAAATCCCGGACGCGACGCAATTTCATCACCGGTGGCAAAACCGTCAATATACAAAATTGTCTGCGGGGATTTTAAAATTATTTCTTCGGCAGAGAGCACCGCCACGCCGGAAACATTCCCGGCAATATTATTCCCTCCGGCAGCCTCAATCAAGTCATTTGCGTAACTGTCTTTCCCCGCTGTTTTATACGGACTGTAAAGTTCAAGATAAACTCCCGGCCGGTCATGAGTTTTAACCTGCGGCAACGCTTTTATCTGTTTATTGAATTTCTCTATTACCGCGGCTGCGTTTTTTTCAACGTTCAAACATCGCCCGATTAGCGTAACGGTGTCCGAATAGTTATTCAGGCGACATGATTTCAAACGCACAACCGGAATGGAATATTTATCCAGCATCGCGGCGACATCATCCTGATACCACCAAATAAAAGCAATATCCGCCTTGAGCTCAAGTATTTTTTCGATGGACAGCGCCGAACCTTTGCCAACGACTTCCGCCCGCTCAACGCCGGGAATTATTTTTCCGTATTGATCAATCGCCGCCAGTCGTCCGACTAAACCGAGTTTCACAATAATATCATCCGCCATGACGGATAAACTGAGGATTTTTGAAGGGTTGTCCGGAATCTTGACCAGCCGCCCGGTCATGTCAGTTATTGTCCGGAAAATAACGCCGTTATCCGCCAATTTAGGTGTAACTTTGTTTATTCCTGAATACAACGCAACGCTACCGGCGAGAATACCGGCAGCCATGAAAAAAATTATTGTATATTTCCGTATATTCATCATTATTGCGCCGCATCCCACAACCGCTCAACGGCATCGTTCATCCTCAAATCGGCGGTATGCCCGTCGCAGAACATGGCATTAAACGTCCGGTTTTTATGCCGATATTCAACATACGGAACCGGATAAGTGGCGGCGCTGCCGCAATAATATTTTCCAGGTTCGCAGTCGGTGATGTAAATCGTTCCAGACGCGGATTTTACCCGGTTGCTTTTAACGTGATACCAAAAAGAATAATCATTTCCCCCGGAAAGTTTTGAGCAGTTTACGCCGTAACTCAAGAAAATTGAACTGTCCCAGGAACACGCGGCTTTCACCGGATCTTCCGGGCACACATACAGCGCAGAATTTTTTTTCACATACGGCTTGATTTGGTCAACCCAGCGGGAAGTTGCGCTCTGGTAGGCGCGCGGAAAATATTCGTACGCATTGACATACATTTGCACCGCAATCCCCATTTGATGTAAATTACTGCTGCAACTGATTTTATGCGCCATTCGCCGCGCCTGCCCCAACGCCGGAAGCAACATCGAAACCATAATCGCAATAATCGAAATCACCACCAGCAGTTCAACAAGTGAAAAATTCCGTCGCACTCTACGTTCCGAAGACCGCCATAATCGCCCATTAATCCTCGACCGGCTCATTCCAATTCCTTTTCTTTACATCAACCCATTATTACGTTTTTAAAAAACATAACACTGATTATAGCCTTAGTCGCAATCTTTTCAATGCTTCTGACTGACAGTTTTTATCATTTTTTTGCTCTTGAAATAAAAAGTTAAAACTCGTTACTGTGCGAATAATTAAAGGTTTTTTCCCATCATCTTTTGCATAGAAGTGCAGCGTAATATATTTTAATCATTCATCATCGTTTAAATAAACAATAAGTCGACAATACAGAATAAAATATTTCGAGGAATTGAATTATGCCTGAACTGGTAAGATTGAGTATTTCGCTGGAAGAACCGTTGTGCGAGAAATTGGATAAAATGGTAAAGACATCCGGCTACAGCAACCGTTCTGAATATATCCGGGATATGATTCGTGACCGGATGGTCTCCGAGCAATGGGAGAAATCAGAAGAAGTGCTTGGCACTATCACTTTAATCTACAATCACCATCAGCGGGAATTAAGCGAGAAAATCACCGATATTCAACATCAGCATCACGAGACGGTGCTGGCTTCAACCCATGTGCATCTGTCGCATGAAATCTGCGCGGAAATGATTATGGTCAAAGGCGAGGCTGGAAATATTGCAAAACTGGCGGACACGCTCCGGCAGCAGCGGGGAGTTTTGCATTCCGGCCTGACAATGAGTTCATCAGGCCAGGAATTGAAGTAATATTATTCGCTGATAATTTCGTTGATAACTATGTCCGTCACCGGAACATCACTGTGCATGCCGCGCGTGCCAGTCTTGACGCCCTTCATTTTATTCACGACATCCATGCCATCAACGACTTTGGCGAAAACGCAATAGCCGTAATGCTGCGGGCTCGGAGCTTTGAAGTCAAGAAATTTATTATCATTGACATTGATAAAGAACTGGCAAGTCGCGCTGTGCGGATCCATGGTTCTGGCCATAGCGACAGTGCCGTTGGCGTTGCTGATCTGATTGTCTGCTTCATTGGCAATCGGTTCGCCGGTCGGTTTCTGGTTGAATTTGGTATCGAAGCCGCCGCCTTGAACCATAAATCCGTCAATAACCCGGTGAAAAATAGTGTTGTTGTAATGTCCGTCTTTGACATATTGAAGAAAATTCTTCACGGTTTCAGGCGCTTCTTTTTCAAATAATTCCAGTTTTATGTCGCCCATCGAAGTTTTAATCGTTACCATAATTAACCTCTGATATATTAGTTTTTATAGAAACACAAGGCTTTAAAAATATCCTTATTTAGCGGCCAATGCAATACCATAAAGATTTTTTTGAGGATAAATTATCTTTCCAGCCGTTTCAGATTTGCCGGAATATTTGCCGCTGCGGATTGCAAAACGGACAAATTCTGATATTTTAACAGGCTTACGGCAGTATCAGGCAATCATTAATTTAATTTGGCAGAAATTACATGGCGGAAACACAAAATCTGCTCGATCAGATAAATTCTCCGGCGGACTTGAAACAACTCAGTCCGGAACAGATGACAACACTGGCGGAGGAAATAAGAAAACTTATTCTCAACACCGTTGCCGCCAATGGCGGGCATCTGGCGCCGAATCTCGGGATTGTTGAGCTCACGCTGGCCTTGCATTATGTTTTCGACACGCCGAAAGACAAGCTGGTCTGGGATGTCGGTCATCAGGGGTATGTTCATAAAATAATCACCGGCAGACGCGATTTTTTCAAAACCCTGCGGCAGCATAACGGCTGTCTGGGTTTTCTTTCCCGCGAAGAGTCGGAATATGACGCTTTCGGCGCCGGACACGCCGGAACAGCTATTTCAGCGGCAATCGGCATGGCGGTGGCGGCGGAACGGCGGCACACCGATGAAAACGTGGTTGCGATTGTCGGCGACGGTTCACTCGGCAACGGTTTGTCGCTGGAAGGATTGAATAATGTCCACGACAACTGCCGCAATCTCATTATCATTCTGAATGACAATAAAATGTCGATTTCGGAAAATGTCGGAGCTATTCCATCTTATTTGAACCGGATTATTTCCGGGCGCAGTTACAACCGTTTTAAAGCGCTGGCGAAAATGATGATGAACAAACTGCCGCGCCATGAAGGCATTCACCGCGGAATTCAACGTTTGGAAGAGGCAACTAAAAGTATGTTTCTGCCGGGAGTTTTTTTTGAGGAACTCGGCATTCGTTATATCGGACCGATTAACGGCCATGATCTGCCGGAAATCATCCGCACGCTAAACGGCGTGAAAGAATTCAACCGCCCGGTGCTGGTTCACGTCATCACCGAAAAAGGTCAGGGTTATTCACCGGCTCAGGCGGCGCCAGAAAAATTTCACGGCTTATCCTCGTTTGATCCGGCGACCGGACTAAGCAGCAGTTGCCCATCCAATACTTTTTCAAAAACCTTTGGACTGGTAATGGAGGAACTGGCGGCAAAAAATGAGGAACTGGCGGTAATTACCGCAGCTATGGCCTCCGGAACCGGATTGTCTGGATTTGCCAAAAAATATCCGGAAAAATTTTATGATGTCGGCATTGCGGAAGAACATGCTGTGGTATTTGCCGCCGGCCTGGCGGCATCCGGAATGCGTCCGGTTGTCGCGATTTACGCCACCTTCATGCAGCGTGCGATGGATTGTGTTTTTCACGATGTCTGTCTGCAAAATCTGCCGGTGATTTTCTGCCTTGACCGTGCGGGAATCGTTGACGACGGCCCGACCCATCACGGCATTCATGACCTGGCGTTCTTCAGATGCATTCCCAAC
>JBAYVM010000077.1:0-9483 GCA_041674645.1 Victivallaceae bacterium
AAACCAGTTCCGGATGCGCCATGCGTTCCAGAATCAAACGTTCCTCATCGCGTTTCGGATAGTCGATGCGCAACTTGAACATGAAACGGTCAACCTGAGCTTCAGGCAGCGGATAAGTTCCTTCCTGTTCAATCGGATTCTGGGTCGCCATGACTAAAAACGGTTTTGGCATCGGAAAAGTCTCGCCGGCAATCGTCACCTGCTTTTCCTGCATGCATTCCAACAAGGCGCTCTGAACTTTTGCCGGTGCGCGATTGATTTCGTCAGCCAGCACAATATTGGCGAATATCGGCCCCAGTTTGGTGCTGAAACTATGTTCATCAGCATTGTAAATTCTAGTTCCAATCACGTCGGACGGCAGCAAGTCCGGAGTAAATTGTATTCTGGAGAAACTGCCGTTTAGCGACTGTGCCAGCGTCTTTACCGCCAGCGTTTTGGCCAGCCCAGGAACCCCTTCCAGCAAGACGTGTCCGTCCGCAATCAGCGCCAGCAGCAAATGACTGACTAAATGTTCCTGACCGACGATAATCCGGCCAATCTCTGTTTTCAGCGGTTGAAGAAAAGCCGAAACTTCACGAATTCTTCCCTGTAACTCTTGGATTTCATTCTGTTGCATATCGTTACTCCTTATTACTGAAATTATATAATTATTACGCTCAACTGACGCATTAGACAAGCCCTGTTTCTAAAAAGTTCTATATTTTTTTGCTTTTTTTCCGCAATATACCAATCCGCCCGCCACAATTGCAAAGGCAATACCGTGCGGCATTAATTTAAAATCCGGCAAAAAAGTGCAATCTGCGCTTGATTTATCCGGTTTTTGCAGCATATTCCTTAACTTCATAACGCCGACTTAGCTCAGTTGGTAGAGCAGTTGACTTGTAATCAGCAGGTCGTCGGTTCGATTCCGACAGTCGGCTCCATTTTTTAGCCTCAAAATAGCGTTTATGATATATCTCGATGGAAATCACCTGTTGAATATTTGACATTCTGGATACAGTATCTAACCCTGTGAATTTTATATTTTTAAGCTAGAAAAATGTAAATAATTACTATAAATTGGTTTTAGAGCTGTTTTTTTATTTAAGCTAAACCGAGACAGTTAGACGCATGGGGTGGATTGACGGAGCTTGTTATCATATTACTCATCGTTGCCACTAGCGAGAGTTTTTGTTTAAGTGGGACATCGAGGTCAGATTTCCCACGAAAAGGCAAAAAAAGTTGCTCCCGGCCTCAAATAGTTTGAGAAAAAAATGGCTTTGTGCTCGTTCATAGCCATGGTTCATTCATAAGCTCCGGTGGCGCAGATACGCGGGCTTGGTGTCCGGTTCAAAATAGAGCTTCACCACATGATAAGGGCAAATGTTGAACAGAGCTCAGTAAACGTGTCTAATTGAACGTCTGTTTTTTTCAGTTCTGACGACAACTTGCGCGCTTCCGGGAGGAACGTTAGCAAGCTTCACAGGAACGCTTCGCGCGGAGGAAAAATAAAACTGAAAATCAAGAAAAAGATGGCGTTCAATTGGACGCACGTGCTTGCTCAGGTACTGAGCTCTGGTTGAAAGAAGAGATTGGGAAAATGACCGCAAAGTTGCAAGAAGGTAATTCTGCTGAATTAACGGCAAGCCCAATGTATTCCGCGGCGCATAATTTCTTTTACTTCCGGCACTGAAAAATCCGCAGCCACATGTCCTAGTGAATTATAGAATACTCGACCTTTACCATAATGTCGTTTCCATACCACCGGCATTACAGTGCCGTTTATCCATGGATCATTATCGCCGTTGAATGTTGTTGTTGCCAGAACTTTATTGTTGGGGTCAGTGTGCATGTAATACTGCTCTGAATGCATTTTAAAATCAGATAAGCCTGCCGTAACTTCGTCATTAATGTCAGAAATATTAACCGTGTAATCAATAATGCCGCCGGGGTGTGCAACCCACTGCCCGCCGGTCATGTACTGATATTCAGTATCATTACGGAATGAATCACACATCCCTCCGTGCCAGCCTGCAAGACCTGTGCCATTCTTAACAGCGTCACGCAGTCCTTGAGCCTGTTCTGCTGTAATCTTGCTCATTGTCCAGACAGGCACTATCAAATCGTAAGATTTCATTAGTCCTGCATCTTCGTATGGTTCCAGCTTGTCAGTTACGTCAACTTCAAAGCCATCGTTTCTCATTACTTCCGCCATAATATTAGCCGTCTGTTCAGGTTGATGTCCAATCCAGCCGCCCCAAGTTACAAATACTTTCTTTTTCATGATTAACCTTTTTTTAGTCTATTTCGCCATGCAATAAGCCCAGAGGCAATGCCGCTGGACGTTCACAGGAACTTTTCAGATAAATATGTTTTTCTTCAGCCGCTGATTTTTCCAGCGCACACATTACATCGAGTACATGAAACGCAAGTTCGCCGCTACAGCGGTGTTTCCGTCTATCGCGAATAGCTTTAGCCATATCCGCAAGTCCTATACTGCGCATATTATCGGTGTAACCGAAAGGGATAGGCACTTCTTGCCAATCGCGCCTGGCTTTCGCGAATTTGACTGGTCCGCCAAATGAATTTGGATCAGGGACTGAAAGGCTTCCGGCTGTGCCGTGCAGTTCGATGCATGGACAAGAACTTTTTGCGACATCAAAACTCATTATAAGGGTAATAATCGCACCGCATTCGAATTCCAATAGTCCAGCTACATGCGAATTTATTTCAACCGGGAGCTTTGCTCCAAATCGGGCTTCGCTAGTGCATGTTCTTTCATCAAAACCGCGTCCAGTGATTGCTGTAACTTTTTTTACCGATCCGAGCAAGTTAATCAAAGCAGTAATGTAATAAGGTCCCATATCAAACAGTGGTCCGCCGCCCGACAAATAATAAAATTCAGGGGCGGGATGCCAGGATTCATGCCCTGGGCACATCATAAATGCCGTGCCGGAAACAGGTGTACCAATCCAATTCTCATCAATCAGTTTGCGGACGGTTTGGATGCCTCCGCCTAGAAATGTGTCGGGAGCAGAGCCAATTCTCAGGTTTTTCTTTTTGGCTAATTCAATTACCGGAACGCCTTCGTCCATAGATAAAGCAAAAGGTTTTTCCGCATAAACGTGTTTATTGGCTTCAAGGGCCATTATGTTGACCTTCGCGTGGGCCTGCGGAGTAGTTAGATTTAAGACTATTTTTACTTCTTTCTTCATAAGTAGCTCTGAAACGGAAACCGCTTTGCAACCGTAAAGTTCCTCTTTTGCTTTCGCAGCTTCCATATTCAAATCAGCGCAATAGGCATACTTGATAAAGTTAAAAGTTTTTGCCGCTTTAAAATAGGCATTGCTGATGTTACCGCAACCGATGACTCCGACTTTTGTAATATTGTTCATATTTTTTGTCTCATTTTGTTGTTATTCATTATTTGTTTAAGTATAGTTCAATAATGCTTACTTAACAATGGAATATAAATTCATTAAAATGGAAAATTTATCCAAACATCTTGGGCATATGCCGAGACAATTTAGTTCTCCTATGCCAATAAATACAATAGGTTTCGTTCCGCGCAAAAAAGACCATATACTGCGTTCATTTGACAGTTTCAATTTTTCCTTTATTATTGAAGGAACTGGCACATATATATATCAAGGAGAAACGTATCAGGTTAATGCGCCCTGCGTGATTACTCAATGGCCCGGGGAACCGATGGATTATGGACCGGATAAAACATGGCATGAAGTTTTTTTTATATATCCAGAGTGTGCGGGAGAATTTTTACAGAAAAGAAAGTTTTTCAGTCAGAATAAGCCTATCTGGCATATTTCTAATCCTGACAAAATTTTAAAATTGTTTGTAGAGTTGAAAACAGCCTTGACAGCCAAATCATTAAACCCGGATTGTATTGACTATCTTTGCGAAGGAATTATAATGGAAAGTTTGCTGGCTCAATCAAGGTCACCGGAAACAGACGAAGAGCGCAAGGTCAGGGTTATCAAATCATATGTCAGAAACAATTTCAGCGTTAAGCATGACTATGCACAACTTGCGAAAAATCATGGGATGTCACTTTCGACATTTCGCCGCTACTGGTTGAAATATACTGGATTACCGCCAGCCAAATACCAGAATGATTTGCTTATTCATGAAGCATGTCGACTGCTCATTGAAAAAAACGAAAGCATAAAAGAAATCGCAGAAATGCTGAATTTTGATGATCCGTTTTATTTCACCAAGAAGTTTCATCAGAAAATCGGCATTACCCCGACTCAATACCGCAAAAAGCATGCGCAATTCTCGATTTAAAATATTTAAAATATTAAATTAGAATTTACGATTAAGGTATTCGCCTGGCAGGTCTTCGAATCTTGAATACTGACTTTTTAATTTCAATGCCCGAAAAATACAACTACAAAAAGCATAAACATATAATCATTAAACATTTGCAAAACCGCGAAATCAAACTGTTAATTGCTAATAAAAATAGCATTTATAGGGACGCATGATTGGTGCGGTTTTTTGAGCTGTATTCCGCTTCATGGATAAACGCGGATTAATTGCCGGAATGTCAATAGAGATTATTTGATTAACGGAAGCCGCTTCATTTCTCATTTTCTGCTACAGGCATCACGTGCTTCAAACTGCGCATAGGCTTGAAGCAAAGCCGCGTAAACTGTTGCATTGGCGGGATTCGGGCTGACTGATTCAGCGGCCGCGGTAAACTGTTCATAAAGTTTTGCGAAAGGTATTTTGCCAATCGCATTGGTGGCGCGAAGCGCGGCGCCAAGGCCGGCGGAGTCAGGAATGGCTATTTTTTCGATTTCAGCCTGGAATACGTCCGCTATAATTTGCAGAAATGGACGACACCCGGAAGCGCCGCCGGTAATCCGGATGCGTTTGCAATTCTCCACCAACCAGCGGGAATGAAGCTTCATGGTCAATGCTTGAGATTCCAAAATTGCCCGGATTTTTAGCGGGTTGCTACTTTGTCCGGAACAGAATTCTTTCGAGCCATGATATTTCACTCCCGGCATCAAGACCAGCGGCGTGCTTTCGGCGGCATAATAAGGCAGCATCAGATTGCCGTGATTGCCGGGCGGCGCGAGTTCAGAAAGAGAATCGAACTCACTCCACGAAATTTTGCATTCATCTTTAATCCTCTCTCTGGCCAGCGAGCCGTTGGTGAAACAAATCAGGCTCATGAATCCTCCGGCTGGATTGCCGAAAACATGACCGTAACCGGCCGGATCGGTCTTGAAGTCGCGCATTGCCGCGAAAAATGTATCGCTGGTGCCGAGGCTGATTACTGCCACGCCGGGTTCGGATGCGCCGACGCCAATCAGACTACATGGATTGTCTCCAGACCAGACCGCGACTGGAGTTCCAGGAATAAAACCATATTTGGCAAAATACGAACTTAAACCGCCGGCAATAGTGCTGGAATTCATCGGAGCAGGAAGTTTATTCAACAATTCAGGTGCGGTGAATTTCACGATTTTCTGATCCCAGCGCAAAGTTTTCAGATTGAGCAGGTTCATCCCGGCGCCGTCGCCGAAATCAATTGGAGCGTTTTTACCGCACAGAATCGAAGCCATGAACGAACTGACCAAATGAACATGCGCGGTATTGCGGTAATTTTCCGGATCATCTTTCGCAAATTTGCGAATCTGCGGTCCGGTGAAGCGTTCAATTGCCGGAGATCCGGTATCCTGTTGCATCCGCAATCCAAATTGCTGTTGCAGTTCCGCGCATTCCGCGCTGGTTGCCCGGTCCATCCAGATTGGTGAAGTTTTACGGGAAAGCGCCGGAGCCAGTTGTTCAACCAGATTTTTTCCGGCATCAAGACAAACAAGTTTTTTTTCAAACTTGCCGTTCAGATAAACCGAACCGTGTTGTTGTCCTGAGCCGCTAATGCCTTTGACCTCAGACAGTGGCGCGTCCTGTTGTTGCAACCGGGCGAACAACAGGTCGAGCGCGGCAAGCCACATTAACGGGTCGGCGTGTTTTACCAGCGGGTCCGGGCTGTCAATAAACCCGTTTTGGCAATTGTATTCCGGCAGGTCTTTGCCAAAGTTAACATTTCCCGAGCAGATGATTTTCCCAGTACAGATGTCGATAATCTCTGCTTTTAAACTTTGCGTACTGCTATCCAGTCCGAGATAAATGCTCATAATTCAACCTTGCAGATTATAGTAATCGTCAAACAATATACTGGTTAATGATGTTTTCAAGCATTTCCTGACGGCCGCTTTTCGATTCCGGTTCACCTTTTTCCAGAATGACTTTTTCCAGTTTGTCGAATGACGATTTGCCTTTGATAACCTCTGAACCGTAGCTTTTACTGAAGCTGGCATAGCGGTCTTTAATGAAGCTGTCAATCACGCCGTCTTTGATGATGCGTTCGGAAATCAGCAAGGCGCGCGCGAATGTATCCATTGCACCAATGTGTCCGTAAAATAAGTCTACTGTATCGGTCGAGCCACGACGCGGTTTAGCGTCAAAGTTCAACCCGCCACTACCGAGTCCGCCTTGTTTCAGAATCACCAGCATCGCATAAATGGCGCTGTAAAGATTGGTTGGAAACTGGTCTGTATCCCAGCCAAGTTGCGAATCGCCGATATTCGCGTCAATACTGCCAAGTCGGCCGACGGCTGAAGCTACAGTCAATTCGTGTTCGAAAGTATGTCCAGCCAAGGTCGCATGATTGGCTTCTATATTCAGCTTAAAATGTTCCAGCAAATCGTGTTTTTGCAAAAATCCGAGCACGGTAGCGGCATCAAAATCATACTGATGCTTGGTCGGCTCGTGCGGCTTGGGCTCGAGCAGAAATGTTCCCTTAAATCCGATTTTTTTCTTATAATCCACTGCCATCGACAGAAAACGGGCAAATTGTTCCTGTTCGTGGCAATAATCGGTATTCAACAGAGTTTCATAACCTTCGCGCCCGCCCCAGAAAAGATAATTTTCACCGCCAAGTTTCAGCGTGGCCTCCATGGCATGCTTGACCTGTGCGCAAGCGTAGGCAAATACGTGCGCATCGGGATTGGTTGCAGCTCCGTGCGCGTAACGCGGATGACTGAAAAGATTGGCAGTACCCCATAATAGTTTAACGCCGGTTGACTCTTGCAGCCTGACAGCTTTTTCCACGATGGCATCGAGATTTTTACAGGATTCAATAAAAGTTTTGCCTTCCGGAGCAATATCCCGGTCGTGAAAACAATAATAAGGCGCACCCAGCTTGGCTGTAAACTCAAATGCGGCATTCAAAGTATCTTCTGCGGCGTTCATTGGATTACTACTGGCCAACCATGGACGCGAGAAAGTTCCGGCGCCAAAAATATCAGTTCCTGACCCTTTGAACGTATGCCAGTAAGCTACCGCAAAACGCAAATGTTCACGCATTGTCATGTTGCCGACTTTTTTATCCGCATTGTAAAATTTAAATGCCAGCGGATTGGCTGACGTTGCACCTTCATACCTAACAGCTTGTTTTACTTCCGGGAAATAGACTTTCATTTTAACATCCTGCATGTTGAGTTATTTATTAATGTCATCACTATACCGCTTCATTCAGCCTTTATCCTTGACTTTATCACCAAAAACTAGTATTATATCACAAAAAGGTTGAATATGCCGAATGCAGTACTTGCCAGGGGAGACTATTATTTTGGGAAAGGCGGGTTCCCGATTACCGTCAAGCAGCTTGGATGCAATCAAGCCCCGCAACATCCACATGATTTAACCGCGACCTTGCATTACCATGACTTCTCCGAACTGGTCATAATCACCAGGGGGAAAGGGAAACATCACATTGACGGAATCGTTTATCCGGTGACAGCTGGAGATGTTTTTCTGATTCAAGGGAATATTTCACATTACTTTGTTGAAAGAATTGAGATGGAACATTACAATGTGATGTTCAATCCGGCAAAACTGACGCTTCCGGAAGCTGAGTTGCGACAGATGCCCGGCTATCAAGCAATTTTTCACCTGGAACCAGCATACCGGCGGCGTCATCGCTTCAGTAGTCGGCTCCAGCTTGACCCGCCCCGGCTGGCGGCGACAGAAGACATTATCCGGCAACTGCAAACTGAAATCAGCGAGAACGCCAGCGGCGCCAATGCGGCAATTTTCGTTCATCTACTAGCGCTGATAGTCTTTGTTTCACGGCAATACTCAAATCAGGCAATATCCTATAAACGTAAAGGATTGCTCCGGCTCGGCGAGCTAATCGGATTACTGGAAAAAGATTATGCAAAAGAATGGAATCTAGACAAAATTGCCCGCCTTCCTGGAATGTCAAAGAATAATCTATTACTGGTATTCAAAGATGCCACCGGGCAAAGCCCGATTGACTTCCTGTTGAATCTGCGCTTACGCAAAGCCGCTGAAATGTTGTTAAATTCCGACTGCAATATTACCGAAATAGCACTAAATACAGGGTTTAATGATTCTAATTATTTCACCCGGCAATTCAAAAGTAAATTCGGGTGTTCGCCACGGCAATACCGTTTATCGAAAAGTCCATTAAATACTTAACCGGATTTCACAATGATTCAACCTTTGACCGCTCCAGCGGAAAGTCCGCGAACGAACAGTCTCATGCATAAATGAGTAAATCAGAACCTTAACATCAAAAGCTTTCTTGGAACAAGCGAAAACGCAGTAATGACGCAAGTATGGATTGCATTGATTCATTATTTGCAAGTTGATTGCCACTCGGGTTTTTTACCGGCCGGAAACGGTTGCACGTATATACCGTCAACTTTCACATTCTCTTTTTTGAGGCGCTCGTAGATGCCTGCATTAGGCGTTTAATAGCGCTTTTACCCATGTTTGCGCCGTTCTGCATAATAAATAGTAGTGGCAACCGTAATAAACCGCAAAATGCTCCTTTCCAAATAAAAATGTAACTGTGTTGTCCAATCACTTTGAAGAACCATCCAGCTACGAACGAGCCGCCAAAAATAAACTACCGTTTAAAATCGAATTTTTGTAGTTTTTTCGGGAAGCCATTTCCGGGTTAAATTTGCCACAACCGTCAATTTTAGTATCGAAATTAGAGTTTGGCATAATTTATTATTTAAATATTTACGCCGATAGGTTTAATCTTACAAAATAAATTTTTTGGATTTTATTTTCCTCTAAAGATGCGGCGATATTCTGATGGCGGCATTCCGCGATACTTGCGGTACAGGCGGGAAAAATAGAATTGATCACGAAAGCCTACTTTTCCGGCAACTTCTTCAATTGACATTTCTGGTTTCAGATGCAAATATTCATCGGCTTTTTCGAGTTTCTTTTCAAGCAGATGATGCTTGAATGATTTACTGAGTTTCTTCCTGAAAATATGTGAGATTGTTGAGCAACTTTTTCAACGTGCCGGGCAGTTTCCTCCAAAGTGATGTTACGATGCAGGTTAGCTTCAATAAAGGCATTTACGCGGCTGATTACGAGGTCTCCTTTAATGGTTACCAATTCTTTGGCGACAATATAATCCACCAA
>JBAYVM010000078.1:0-9360 GCA_041674645.1 Victivallaceae bacterium
AAGCTGGATCATAACCGCAAGATGCCGATTCCAGTACAACCGGAAGCTCTGGATTGTATAGATCATTATTTGATCACGCATATCCACAGTGACCATTGCGATCCGGAAACCATCGGTCCCATCCTGCGCAACAATCAAAAAGTCAGGTTTTACGGCCCGCCCGCCATCCGTCCTAAAGTTATTGATAATTTTGCGGTGGATGCTGGACGCTTTCATTTTTTGAGCAGCGATAAAGAATATCAGCTGACTCCGTCTATCCGGCTCTATGCAATCCCCGCCGCCCATGAAGAACTGGAAAAAGACGCAAATGGCGAATATACCGCTTTCAGCTATCTCTTACTGTTTGATGACCTTAAAAAGGCAGTATTCTTCGGCGGAGATACCATCCCGTTTGCAGGCCAGAGCAAATTAATCCGGGAACATGTGCCGTCTGAATATAATTTGACGCTGGCGCTGCCGGTTAACGGTCGAGACGAAGCTCGCGCAAAACTGGGATTCAAAGGGAATCTCACGCTTGATGAAGCAATTGAATTATATCATCAATGCAAAGGCAATCTGCTGGCGCCATGTCACTGGGGAATGTTTGCGCTGAACGACTTGCAAACGCAGTTGACGACGGCATATTTTGCAGAAAGAGGCTGTCAGCCGGTAATTCCTGAAATGTTAACCGAAATTACGTTATAAAACCGAAAGGGCTTTTCAATGGATTTTAAAACAATATTTAACCTGGCGGGACACCGCGCCCTGATAACCGGTTCCAGTCGTGGCATCGGCCGCACCCTTGCGCTGACGCTTGCCTCAGCCGGAGCTGAAGTTATAGTGCACGGCAGCCGAAATGATGAAAATTTAAAGCATACGGTTGCTGAAGTTAAAGCTATTAATACCCAATCAACCGGTATTGCCGCTGACTTGTCAAGTTCTGCGGCAGTTAAAAAACTTATCGCCACAGCCGGAAAAATCGACATTTTAGTGCTCAATGCCTCTGCTCAATCCTATCAAACTGTCGAAGACTTCACCCCGGCGGAATTAGAAAGACAATATGAAATCAATATCCGGTCGTCTTTTGAATTGATTCAAGCCGTTCTGCCGTTGATGAAAAAACAGCGTTGGGGACGGATTCTGGCAATTGGCAGCGTCAACCAGTACAAGCCATCACCGCGACTGGCAATCTATTCCACGACCAAAGCGGCATTAAACAATCTGATAATGAACTGCGCCAAACAGTATGCCGCCTCCGGTATTACTTTCAACAATCTTGCACCCGGAGTGATTTTGACCGACCGGAATGCCGATGTGCTGAAAGATGCCGAATTCAGCCAAAAGATTCTGGGCATGATTCCCGCCGGACGTTTTGGTGATGTATCTGATTGCGCCGGGCTGGCTCTGGTTTTGTGTTCAGACGCCGGAAGCTACATCACCGGAACCGATATTCCCGTGGCTGGCGGCATGCAACTGTAAATTATAAATTTAAAAAGGTCTAACGATGAACCGCTTGCAGAATGTTACTTTGAAACTGACGAAAATGAAAATCGTTCCGGTTTTAGCGATTGAAAAAGTTGAAGACGGAATCCGGATGTGTGAAGTTCTCCACAATTGCGGGTTGATGGGCGCAGAAATAACGTTCAGAACTGCCGCGGCGGAAGAAATTATCCGGGAAGCATCCAAAAGATTTCCGGACATGGTGATTGGCGCGGGAACAGTATTGAATATAAAAGATTTGCACCGGGCGTTCGATGCCGGAGCGGAATTCGCAGTGGCTCCAGGATTCAATCCGACCGTAGTGCAGGAAGCGGTGAAAAATGGCTTCCCGTTTTTTCCCGGCATTTCCTGTCCTTCCCAAGTCGAACAGGCTTACGAGCTTGGAATCAGCGTAATGAAGTTTTTTCCGGCAGAAGCGGCTGGCGGAGTCAAAATGCTCAAATCGATTATCGCGCCATATAGACATCTTGGCATTAAATTTATGCCGACTGGCGGCATAAGTGAAGACAACGCGCTCAGTTATTTGGACATACCTGAAGTTATTGCCGTCGGCGGCACCTGGTTGGGAAAAAATTCTGACATCGTTTCCGGAGCCTGGGACAAAATCAAGCAGGCAATAAAAAATGCGATAACTCTAACTGCCGGAATTCGTGATTAATCACTGAATATCACTTCTGGATGGAAAATTTAACCGACGCGGAGGTGATATTCGTCCAGTCCGGCGGAGCTTGAATCGTAACCGGAAAAACATCGCCAACGGCGGCCATGAACGGCGGGTAAAATCCATAACCGAAAGGCATCCACCAGTTATATTCCCGCTTCCCGTCAGAAATCCGAAGAAAAATATTGCAATAATCCACCTGTGTCCGCAACACCCGGACAAACATCTGGATTGCGATTCTGCCATTTTCTGGTTTAATCAGTTTCAACTTTACGCCAAAATCTTTTTCAAACTTCGGAACTTGTATGGAATTACCGCAACTGTTCCAGGCGGCGTCATCCATTTTTAACAGTGGCGAACGGAATTTCGTCTTTTCTCCACGTTTAAAAATAAAAAACTGACTGCCTTTAAAAAACTTCATCCAAGCCAGACCGTAGTCTTTGCGCTGAAGCATATTTTTATGGTAGTTGATGCTGACTGGCATCGAGTCGCCAAGATCATAAAATACATAGTCAGTGTCCTGATTCGGAGCTCTGCGACCTTCGGCAAGATAAACCCGATTACGGATAACCAGTTGCGTCGCCGGGCGCAATTGAGCCGTAACCGAGGCATCTGGCGGAATAATCTGTTTAACTTCTTTCATAACTGGCGAATAATCAGGACGGGTAAACACATGCGCATAACTGCTGCAACCATAAAAAGACTGCGCGTAAAAATAGTTGCACATTAAAGCTGTAATCACGGCAGCCAGCAACAATGCCCGGCTGACTTGCAGGCGTTCTTTCGACAGCGGAATACCGCGGGCAATGAATCTCAACCAGGGAGAACTTCCCGTGTCGTGAATCCTCGCCAACCCGAGAACCGCAGCGCAGTTGAATAAAATAACGGTTTCCGCCTGATGGTGAAAGCCAAGATTGATAAAGCTCGGCAGCGAAAAAAGACAGATGAATATCAACTGCACAAAACAACCGCACATCACCAGCGGACGATTGAAGCCGAGCATGAATACCGGCAGCACTAACAATAAAATCAACTTAAGATTCTTCAACCTGAACAATGTGCTGAAAAAAGCTTCAGGGCGGGTAAACGGCGACAACAACATCTCCGACATACTGTTTCCCAGCGTAAAATAATATTCATTGACATAGAGATAGTTAATCCCGGCGAATGCAGGAATTATAACTTTAACACATAATAAAAAATACACCGCGCTGCAGACCGCGTAAACAATACTCCAGCGCCGTTCCCCGGAAATAAACTGACATACCGCCCAGCCTATCCATAGAGTTCCAATCGTTTCTTTCATCGACAGCGAAAACAGAAAAATAAAGAATGCCGGCCAATATTTTTTCTTCTCGTAAAACAGATAAAAGCAGATGAATACCGGAATAAACGCATATGATTCATGGAAGCCGTATAAAATACACAGGTTCATGTTGGACACGGACGGATAAACCAGATAAATCAAAGCCAGGCCGCACGACCAGGCAGCCGGCAAGCCGCGGGAACGGGCAAACCAGTAAATCAAAATCGTACTTCCCCACAATACCAGCGCACAAAACACAAACGTGGTATATGCAGACGGGAACAGTTTGACCAGCGGAGCAAAAATCAGAAAAAATCCCGGTTCAAAATGATGTTGAAAGTAGTTAATATTGTACCAGTATGTCCAGAGAAAATCGCGATGAAAAATATTGTACGCCACCTCGGAAAAAATTCCCCAATCAGGAAACAGAAAAAACTGCCGCACCAGCGCCTGATGGGAAATATAAATCCCCTGCCCGACAAACGCCGCCGTGGCTAAAATCATCAAGACAACCCATTTCCAGCTTGTCGCGGCCGGCAACCACTTAGCCCGTTGCGGCAATGGACGCAACAGTAACAGCCGGAACAACGTCAGACCGGTCAGCGCGCAGACCGCAATAACGCCAAAGATACTGGTTTTAAAGAAGAAAAACGGAAGCATCAGCCCCCATGGCATAAACGCCCGGACAAAACTTTTTGCCGAAAGCGTTCGCAGCAATACCAACAACAAAATTTCCAACGGAATTATCCCATACAGCGCATTTAACGGAGAAAACGTTCTGCTGACAACAGTAAGTTCGACAATGTCGGTATAGGCGCATTCGGCAAAAGTTTTGCAAAGCCCGTAACCGGCAATGGCAACTAAAATTGCGGCAGCCAGACCGTAAACCAAAACAAAACTTTTTTTCTCGCCAGCAAACATATTATTTTCCAATTAGCTTGATTTATAAAGGAACAATTACGAGTTAATGCAACATTATGACAAATGAGGTAATAATAACTTGCATTAAGCCTCAAATCAATATATTAAGTAAAAAAGTGAAAATATAATTTAAATCCAATACATGATTTTTGAATAATTTAAATATGTACAGTGAAAGTTTTTTGTTAGAATGATAAAATTTAATCTGCGTACATCAATAACTACAGTAAATAAATATAACTCATTTTCATTTGCACTGATATTTGTACTGTTGAATTTTATTTCAGCATTTATCGCAGAATATCCTCTTTTTCAGCAATCCGGCTGGCCGGCCAATCACGAAGGAACTGCATTTGCTACACGTACAATTTATTATGCCAATGCAATTAAGGCTGGAGATTTAATTCCTATATGGGCACCAGAAGAGAACCATGGGCTAGGCTCACCGATGCCACTGTTCTACCCACGCTTGTTCAATATAGTTTCAGGCTCAATTTTATTAATGACCGGACTGATAAAGTTTTCTTTATGTATGACATTTATTTTATTTTCAATCGGCGGCGCGTATGGTATTTTTATGATTTGTCGCGAACTGACGATACCACGCTGGCAAGCTTTAATTTTCAGCTTGGCTTTCCCGCATTTAAATTATGTGTACGTGGACTTTATTACACGCGGAGCCATGGCGGAATATGCGGCAATGTGTATATTACCATTCCTGACATGGTGGAGCCTGCGACTAATTATCAGACAGGAATTAAATTTATCTATTGCCGGATTACTTGTTTTATGCAGCGTTGCCCACGCCGGAATCGCCATGGTAGCAACGTTCATGTTGACATTTGCAGTAATCATTGCTTTTATCGCTTACCCGAATAAAAGGAAGAAAATATTTTACAAACTAACCATATCATCACTGCTTTTTGCAATATTTGCCATACCATATGCATTACTGCTGTTGTCTTTTAAAAAATATTTTAACTTTTTCATGTATAAAATTTATGTCCCATGGGATTTTTATTTACCTTGGCAACGCTACTTTTTAGACGATGCATTGTCTAAAAAATCCTCAGCAGGGTTATCGCCGCAATTGGACTTTATGTTTCTATATGGAACGTTGCTTTTGATTGTCGCTTTTATAATATTCAATATCACAAAATATCGTGAGCAAAAAGCTATCCGCATCCCAAGCCAAGACATCAATTGCATAATATTTATCTTTTGCTCTCTACTCTTCTATTTTGGATTACAATTCCCTTTTTCAACATGGTTCTATCAATATATTCCTGGCATGGATGCGTTGCAATTCCCTTTCAGGCTACTTTCATTCATTTCAATTCTTCTAGTAACGGCGTATATTTCTCTCTTGCAACTCTTTAACTCAAATATTAGCCGCAAAACTTTTTGGTGTCTTGTCCTAATTCCATGTGCTGGCACATTCATTATAAATGTATCGAAAACAACTCCTATCGAATGGATAGACAAACATAAACTTGAAAATCCAACTTCTGGCAACTGGCAGGAATATACTCCGGTTGCACCATCAAATGTGCGCGCTTTCTCCGCTTGGATGAAGCATATTGCAAAACTGCCAATAATAGTGCATTCAGGCAAACCTGATTTTTTATCTGTACAACAAAGCGCCACCGGAAAATTTATGACCGTAAATATAACGTCAAAGAATCCAATTGAAATTACTCTACCTGCTATATGGAGTATCAATTATCTAATCATTATAGAAAGATATGAAAAAACTTATAAACTACCATCTTTCAGAAGAGGATTTGACCCGCGAATATGTATCAAAATTCCACCAGGGGAAAACAAAATAACGATAAAATATCCGTCGTTAAGCACTATGTGTCAACAATTTTTCTATTCGTGGCTACCTTCAACGACAAACCCGGACAATACATCCAACAATCTACCGAAAATATAAAATGATATTACCATAATTAAATTTCCAGCGCGTTAATCGCAATTTTAACCAACTCATAATTTTTCCCTGAAATGAATTCCGGCGCTAAATATTTTTTTCATTCTGGTTTGTTCAAAGACGCTATCAGCTTTTTCAAGGTCGCGGCATCCTCATAAAACTGTTCACCGGAATCGTCGCGAAAAAATTCCAGCAACGCGTAATGCGTGCCTTTGACCGAAGCGGCAAGTTTTAAATATTCCGCCCATTCCGCAGTGCCTTCTGCCAACGGACAACGTTTAGTTCCCGGTTGCCAGTGATAAACATGTTGATTAGTCATAACCGGCAACATCTGTCGCAGTCCGTCCAAACGATATTCAAAAGAAGTTCCGACCGGCGGCTGCCAGTAAAAACAAACCGGACTGCCAGCCAAATCCTGTTTCAGCTTGATGGCTGAATCATTCGTGTCCGTCAAAGTATTGCCATGACATTCCAGGCTCACCGTAATCCCCTGCTCACCAGCCATTTGTCCAATGCGCAGCAAGTCTTCAACAATCGCGCAATACTCTTCCGGCTCAATTTCCGCAAAGGCTTTGTTTCCCGCCCAAACCCGAATAGTTGGCGCTTCGAGTTCCACCGCTGAATCGAGAACTTCGCTAAAACTCAATCCGGCTTGTTCAGACACCCCTGCCCGGTAATATGAACCATAGGCGGCGACTTTCAGTCCGGCATCGGCGGTCATTCGTTTTGCCGCCTCCGCCGCTTTCCAGTCGCCGTGCGGCACATGCACATCGCCGCCCCATTCAATGCCTTTCAAACCGGCTTTGGCGCACATCTCCACAATTTCCGCGACACTCAATTTTCTAAACGATATTGAAACCAGTCCGCTCTTTAACATTTAATCATCTCCAGTAAAGTAAAATCTTAATTGAACGTTCAAATATATGAGTTAACTGGAGGATTTCAACGGCTATAAAAAATATCTTATGGCAAAGCGGTATTGAAAAAGATGGTTTTATGACTATATTCCCAAGATGAATATTCGGTCTGAAAGTTTAATTTAATGGAGGCAATACAGTGATAAATAAACTTTGTTATGTTTCGGCTTTAACATTGACGTTTGGTCTGTTGTGCGGCTGTGAAACAATTCAACTCGGCAACCAGCAGCAGGACACCAAAATACGCAGTCTTACCGCCAGCACGCAGGAAAATGCGCGGGCGTTTGAGATTCATTCCCAGAAAATACAGCGGCTTCAAGAAGACAGTGCGGCACTGCCGGGAAAAATTGATTCATTGCAACGGCAAATTAATTATATTTACGAGCAGAATCAGCAACAGGCAAAAGAAATTGCCAACATGCGCGCGGAGTTAGCCGGTGAACGCCAGCAACGGCAGACCCAATTAAATCAGATGGTCCAAACTGTTGCCGAACAGACTGCGAAAGCCGTTAACTCGGCAGCCGCGGCGAATGACAACTCAAGCAACACAAAAGCTGATTCCGGGCCACCGCCGGGAAAATATTACAAATATCAAGTTCAAGCCGGAGCCACGTTGATTGCCATTGCCAAAGCCTATAAAGTTTCAGTTGATGACATAAAAAAAGCCAACCGGATGAAAGACGATTTCATTCGTACCGGCCAAACGCTTTATATTCCGCAGGCGGATTGATAAAGGGAGAAAAGAAAACTGAATATCCAATCATCAACAAGGGATTTCAGACAGGTTTTTGGTGTAGCGTCCTCGCTCTGCGAGGACTTCAGGAAAATACAGGCATCCGGGACGGACGCGACTACACCGGAAAATAGTGGCGTAGAAAAGCAATAAATATTCAGGTGAATAATTTTGACCATTACCGGCGAACATACAGAGAACAAAATTGATAACATTAATGCGTTGCTGGTAGTAACGTTCATTGCCAGTTTCAATTTATTTGCGTTCGCTTCCGTGGCGATAATCAAATATCCGCAATCTCCGCCTGAAAATATGTCATTCGTGCTGGGCTTACTCGTCGCATTCGCCTTACCGCTGTTGTTGATGTCCTCTGAAGTAGAATTTCTGACTTCGCGCCTCTCCCGGCGAAATGTTCTGGTTTTATCGCGTTTGTGGGAAGTTTTAGTTTTCGCGGTGATGCTGCCACTAATCCAATTATTGCCGCTTAAAGGCTGGGTGTTTGCGCAATCAGGAACCGTTTTACTGCTCAGCGTCAGTCATGCGTTCATGCTACCGGCAATGCGCGGCATCTGTCCTCACTTATTCAAACGTGATGACTATGCGCGAATTTGCGGTCAGATTAGCCTGGCTTTGCTCGCCGGAGCAGTCATAGGCGGATTTGCCGGAATTGCCGGAATATTTCTGGCAGACGGTTGTCTTGACGGCTCAATGGTTCTCCCTGGCTGTATGTTATTTGCCATAAGTTTCGCCGGATTGCTATTCAGTACTAAAATTCAGCCTGGACTTCCAGAAAATCCCCGTGAACAATACGCTGGAACAATGGCGTTAAGCAGACGACAGGCGTTGACTATTTTGCGTGACAACCGCAGTTTGCGCATGGTTCTTCTTGGCGAAGTGTATCTGTTCGCCTTATTTCTGATTACCGAATTTGTGCTGATAATTTTTGCCTGGAAAACATTAATCATTCCGTCCAGTGAACTTTTTTCCTATGCTCTGCTGCTGGCGGTTACGCCGCTGGGCTGTGCCATCGGCGCCTGGTTCAGTGGCCGCATAACTTCAAGAAGCGTGGAACTCGGCCTGGTTCCGTTCGGCGCGGCAGGCGCGGTGATATTTCCTCTGCTGGCGGGAGTTTTTCCCGGGAACCTGCATTTTTTCTTCGGCATCATGACTTATCCGGATGTGCTGTTATTCATGCTGCTGGCCGGTTTTTCAATTGGCATTATGCTGACGCAGTTTCAAGCCTTTCAACTGCGTTTTGTTGATGCGCGCCAACGTCCGGTTTTTTATGCGCTGCGGAATGAATTTTTGGGAACCACAGTAGCCGTGACGATACTGGCGGTTTTCCTCCTGACGCATGGTAATTTCAACTCAATTTTACTGCTTCCGCTGATGTCGCTGATTACCGCG
>JBAYVM010000079.1:0-9302 GCA_041674645.1 Victivallaceae bacterium
GCCAACTGGTCAGAAATAATTTCGTCGGTTGGAGCGGACTCGGCCCGATTGCGATGCTCATTGAAAACATTCTCGGCTTTTCCTTTGACGCGTCGTCAAACACTATTCGCTGGCAGATTGCCTCCTCATGTAACCACGGTATTAGTAATCTTCTCTTTAACGCTAGAACAGTGTCCCTGCTCTGCGACAAATCAGCCGCGCCAGGCCGGAGAAAGATTAGCATTGAAACATCCAAACCGGTTTCCGTTTTGATAGAAATCGCAGGTTGCAGTGGAATTTTTACTAAAACACTGGACAGCGGGAAGCATGAGTTATATCTGTAGAGTGTAGTATCCCATTGCCGGAAAAACATATTTAAAACTCCGTAAACCAATATTCTGAGTAACATTAATCAATCTCAGAACCTTTTTGTTTGTTTTTCATAGCTTTCTGTTTGTTCTAAATGCTTTGCCGATTTATAATATAAGGCAGGATAAAAAGGTAAGGCTTAACAGAATGAACAACCGGTGGAAAAAATTTAGCAGGACGGCAATATTTATTTGCCTGCTGGCGTGTTCATTGGCTGCCGCCGCCCTGGAATGCACGGTCTGTCACAAAAAAATTAAAGGCAATTTTCTCAAGAGCAACGGCAGAATTTATTGCAGTCAAGACTGTTTCAATAAAACGTTACCGACGTGCGCTGCTTGCGGCAAAGTCTGTTCCCGTGAATATTTCCAGAAAGACAACAAGTTTTACTGTTCAAAAGCCTGCCTGAGCACAACTTTGCCGCATTGTTCGTGCTGCGGCAAAGCATTTTCTAAAGGCGTTATTTTTAAAGGCGTTGAAGGCGAAAAGGTTTTTTGTCCAGAATGCGCCAATAAACCCAAATGCTTCAGTTGCACGATGCCCGGAGATTGCAAAACACTTAATGACGGTCGCTACATTTGTAATAATTGTGCTGAAACAGCAATACTTGAACAGGTGGATGCGGATAAAATTTTCAGTGAAGTCAGAGAATGTATGAAACGGGATTTAAATATTGTAACTGACCATCAAATAAATTTTCTGTTGATTGACGTTGAAACTATGAAAAAGCGGTCTCCGGATTACGCTCCGGGACAGGAACTGGGTCTGTACACTTACGAATGCACGGTAAAAACGGTTACCTCGGTAAAATATTCACTTATTCGCGGCAAACAGGAAAATACCGAAAGCTATAAAACCAATGTGCAATATTCCATTTATCTGTTATACGGTATTCCTAAAAAGAAATTCATTGAAGTATGCGCCCACGAGTTGGCTCACGATTGGATGCAGGAACGTTATCCGGCAATTAAAGATTTGAAAATAAAAGAAGGCTGGGCGGAGTATATTGCCGCGCTGGTAAATACATTGTATGGACAGTCAAAAATGAATGAACGAATGGAAAAGAGCAATGATGGCATCTACGGCGCCGGTTATCATGCCATAAAAGATTATATCCGCCTTCATGGTGAAGACGGATTATGGACATACCTTGAAAAGCTCAACCGGCAGTAGATCAGTATGCGCCTAAAATCTGCCCGTTGTCAGGACAAATCCATGAGATATTGCCATCTCTGGATGAACCGGCAATAATGCTGGCAGCGTAAGTTGGATTGGGGAATTCATAATCACGAGCGAAAAGATAGTCGCCAGACTCTTCATCTTTCACCATTACTTGAAGCATTATCAGCTCTTTTCTGACAACTTTCAGATGCTGTTCGAGAGATTTGTCAACAATGCCTGACGCTTTTGATCCGGTAAGTACATTAAAACTGTTACCGTCTGGAAGCAACATGCCGTTTGCAGAACAGAACTCTTCATGCATTTCAAATGGAACCGGCTTGCCTGGCGGCTGTTTAAGCTCAAGCGCAGATGGCAATTCTTCTGATTTGGAGCTGACGTTGTTTTTTGAATCTCTTGATTGCAGAAACTCAAATTCTTCAATCGTCAACTGTACAGCTATTTTCTCGCCTTTATCATTTATAATGTAATTGGGGTTTATTTTCATTGTTTTGCCATCCTGTTTGTGGTAAATGTTGTCTTGTTTGACAGAAGTATAGCCCTCGCCAGCCAGTGGAGAATACCATTGACGCAACGATCCGAAACCATCCTTGAGAATACTTCTCATGTTTCTGCCTTCAACTACTTTAAATCACTAATATTACACACTGTGTATTATACAATACCTTACCTCGTAAGTCAAGATTTTTGTTAAAATCAATGTTGCGAAACATACATTCCAGTTCAGTCATGCAGAAAACAATGCAATATTATTACCGACAAAAATTCAGTTCCCGGCAAATCCACCTCCACCGGGCGTTCTGAAACTCTTACCCGTTGCAAAAATTTTGTCAGTTCATTATTGTTCAGTTTACGGTAATTGGCTGATTTGGAAACAATTAGTGTAAACTGTCTGATGTTTTTCTCTTTAAGCAAATCCAGTAAAGCTGAAAGCTCAGCGCCTGACTTAAATTGCATAAATTTTCTATCAAAATACAATGACGGAATTTCCGGCACCAACCAGAAAATATCAGAAACAATCAGTTTGCCGGACGCAGCGGCAACCTGACGGTCTAGTTCAGCGGCATTACGTTTCATTAAAAAAAGATTCGCCACGCCTTTCAGTTGGATTGCCAGAGCAAGAATAATCAATAGCGCATAATTCACTGCCACCAGCCGGTTGCGCTCAAAATGTTGTCGGTGAAACATCATTCTGACGGCGTAAAGACTGATTGGCACCAGCCAGGGATAAAGCAGAAGAAAATGTCTTGGTCCCCAGATTATTCCCATATCGCTTTGCGTCAAAATCGGACACAAAATAATACAATAAATTAATGAAAGCATGGACAAAAAAGCAATTGTCCGGTTGGAGGACTTCAATAACGGCCGGAGATTCAACCAGAATGGCAGCAGTAACGGCGAAGCTGTGACAAATCCGATGGTAAAAATCGTATTCAGCACCGGCTGTTTATTCTGCCAGAGCATCAAAGTAAAAATCAGCGACGAAATCGCGGCGCAAAGCATAAGCGCTATTTTCAGCCTGATTCCACGCCTAAAGTCCCGGTAAATGAGCCCAACAATAACGGCGGCAAAAAATGGAAGAAGCAGAAACAGATAATACCAATCAGTCTCAAAGCCGGCGGCATTGAACTTGAACAGATAAATGAAATAACCATTAAATTTTTGG
This sequence comes from Victivallaceae bacterium, assembly GCA_041674645.1. Classification (GTDB taxonomy): domain Bacteria; phylum Verrucomicrobiota; class Lentisphaeria; order Victivallales; family Victivallaceae; genus JBAYVM01. The sequence goes on from JBAYVM010000079.1 coordinate 3,191, forward strand.
ATTAGCCATTGAAAAAAAGTTGCCTCTACCCCAACATTATGCGAATGATAAGTACTTCCGTGCAAGCCCAGGACATGCCCGTAACGCCAGTATTGAAATATCCACAATGGCATCACTAGCGCGGCAAAAGACACACTGAATTCAATTGTGTTGATAATTTTCTTCCGTTGAACTAACATGGCCAATACCGCACTTGCCGCCAGAAAATACATTTCTTCGCGATAAACAAGTCCTGCCCCAAGCAGTAAACCAGCCCAGAATTGTTGCCAGGATAAAGATAGTCTGCCGTGCTCTTTGCCATAAACAAACAACAACATGGCGGCAGTAGAAAACAGTGTGCTTAGAGTCATCTCCCAAAAAGTTAAACTGTAGAAAAAAAACGGCGTAGCAAAAGCCAGTAGCGGCAGACTGTATAAAAACATTACCGGCAACTGCATTTTTCTGATTAGTAGGGCACATAAAAATAAAACCAGCAGAGTTGACACCAGCGAGATTAAAAACGGACCAACGGTTCCAAATACTTTGTAAAAATATGCCGCCGTTGCCGGAAAAAAAGCTGGAAAAATGGAATAAATTCTGTTCCCGCATTTGTTAAAATGATAGTAACTGTCAGGGAAAAATTGTTTTTCCGGGTCAATATCCGATGCCGGATAGCGCAACGCCTCCGAGCCATATTTCAAGATATTGTGCATAACAATATTTTTATTGCCACCATCACTTACCCAAAATACCTGTTTAGGCAACCTGTACAACAGAATTCCGTAAATTACAGCAGCCAACAATATAAACAGCAACGCCGCACAAATGTACCTGTTCCTGTTTTTCACTATTCCTCCAGTTGTAAATTGCCTGTTCATAATCGCTTAGTTATTGCGTTGTCTAAAACCCTTTTAAAATACCCGCAATTACTATTTTTTCAATTCAAAAGCAGGAGTAATAAACTTTTAAAGAAATAAATACTGACGCTTGCGTTCCGGTTTCTCATCGTGTAAATTTAGCGTTTAACCTGACAAAATAAAGGAAAGTTATTCTTATGTCCATTTATGTTCTGTTTGAAATTGTTTTTCTGGCAATAGTCCAGGGTATCGCTGAATTCCTGCCGATAAGCTCATCCGGTCATCTCGCAGTAATCAGCAACCTGTTTAACTTCGACCCGGAAAGCAGTGTTCAAGTAAACATTATACTCCACGCCGGAACGCTCACCTCAATTCTGGTTTTCTATTTTAAAGAATTAATTAGTTTGCTGAAATTCAACGCACCTGACCGGAAATTGATAATTGCAATAATTATCGGCACTATTCCAGCCGGAATCGTCGGCGTGGCGCTGAAAAAATCCGGAATCGCTGATCAGTTGTTCAATGACCCGCTGGTCTCCGGAATCGGTTTCTTAATAACCGCAACCATGCTGCTGTTCGCCATGAAAACGAAAAAAGAAAATAATCTTACAGCGCAGGAACTTTCACCCGGCAAAGCATTGCTGATTGGCCTGGCACAAGCGGTCGCTATCCTGCCAGGGATTTCCCGTTCCGGATCAACAATTGCCGCCGGACTGAAAGCCGGACTGAAAAGCGCAGACTGCGCAAAATTTTCTTTTATGCTGGCAATCCCGGCGATTGGCGGAGCTGCTTTTCTAGAGCTATTGTCCGCCTTGAAAAAGCAGGAATTGGCGGTAAATTCACCGAGTATGCTTTTCCTGGCAATTGGCTTTGCCGTTTCGGCGGCGGTCGGATATATTGCGCTGACATTGTTGCTGAAGATACTGAACCGTGGGAAACTGAATGTTTTCGCCTGGTATCTCTATGCAGTTGGAACCATTGTTGTTACTTGGAGACTTATAGTAATTTTCACATAAGAGGTGAGTGATGAAAGATAGCGGTATGATTGTTTTTCTTGGTGCAGGCAGAATGGCAACTGCAATTGCGGGCGGTTTATTGAAAAACGGATTCAAAAAATCAAACCTCGCCGCCTTTGATATTTCCCCGGAAGCGTTGGAACAATTCAGTGCCAGTACTGGAATAGATATTACCTTCGAAGATGCTGAAACATTGTTAAAAAAAGCCAGCACCATCATTCTGGCAGTAAAGCCGCAACATTTAGCGCATGCGCTTGAAGGAAAAACCGGACTGTTAAAAGATAAGTTGGTTATTTCTATTGCCGCCGGGGTAAAATTAGCCACCTTGAGTAAACTGACCGAAACCCAAAGAATTGTCCGGGTAATGCCGAATACTCCGGCGCTGATTGGAGCGGGCGTATCAGCTTATGCCGCGTCCAGTAACGCTACCGGAGAAGACATTCAACTGACAGAAAAAATCCTCGGCGCAATTGGCGAATTCTGCCGGGTTCAGGAAAATCTTATGGATGCAGTTACCGGAGTCAGCGGTTGCGGCCCGGCTTATGTTTTTGACTTCATTCAAGCGTTGGCGGATGGCGGAGTGAACGCCGGACTGCCACGTCAAACCGCGCTGAAACTGGCAGCGCAAACTGTTGCTGGGGCAGCGCAAATGGTTTTGCAAACTGCCTGTCATCCATCTGAATTGAAAGATCAAGTAACCTCCCCCGGCGGCGCCACTGCCAAAGGGCTGGCAATATTAGAAAAAGGCGCCTTCCGCGGTTTGGTATCGGAAGCTGTACTCGCCGCGACAAAACGTTCCGCCGAACTCGGCGCGGAATGAAACTTTAAAGGAAACTTATGAATCTGGAAAAACGACTCAGTGTTATCATTCCTGTTTTCAATGAAGAAAAGACGATTCAATCAATCGTTGAACGGGTACTGGCGCGACCGGAAACCGGGGAAATTATCATCGTTGACGATGCCTCGAAAGACAACTCCCGACAAAAACTGGAAATATTTAAAGCCAATCCCGTCGTTAAAATATTTTATCAGCCGTACAATCAAGGAAAAGGCGCCGCAGTAATCAAAGGCATAGCTGAAACATCTAAAGAATTTGTAATCATTCAGGATGCGGACTTCGAATACAATCCGGATGACTATCATATCGTCCTTGAACCACTGGCGGCTGGCAAAGCCGATGTCGTTTACGGTTCCAGATTCATGGGAACTCCAGGCATGGTCAGATACTTCCGGCATGAAATGGGAAATAAATTCCTCACCTTTATTTCAAATCTTTTTTCCGACATTCACTTGAGTGACATGGAAACCTGCTACAAAGCTTTCCGGCGCGAAGTTGTGCAAAACTTGAATCTTGAATCACAACGTTTCGGAATTGAAGTGGAATTTACCGCAAAGCTGGCACAGGCGAGAAGACTGCGCATCTGGGAAGTGCCGGTTTCATATAACCCGCGCAAATACAATGAAGGTAAAAAAATCACCTGGAAAGATGGGATATCCGCTCTCTACCACATTGTAAAATATAATGTCTTCTGCAAAACAGATAAGTTTTATAAAAAATCCTGGGATGAAGTTCTGCCCAAAAAATAATGTTCCGGCAGGCTTTTACAACCGGTGTTAAACAGGAATGATTTATGTCTATCTTTGTCATTTTAATTATCGCGGCGGCATTCCTGATTATTTGCATTGCTCTGCTCCTTATACTGTTGATAAAAAAACGCTTTGCGGAGGAACTATTGCAAATTCAGCACGAATATGAGGAAGACAAACAGGCATTTCTCCAGCAAACCATCAAACCGATGCACGACAGTGAAGACCAGAAATTAAAAATGGCGGAAGCCAATCTTAAACTCCTTGAACATCAGGAAGAATTACAGGAACAAAAACTAAAAATGGCGGAGGCTAATCTTCGTCTGCTGGAACTCAAAGAACAAATTGAATATGAAAAAGAACGTTCGGAAAAACTGCTCCGCAACCTCTTACCGGCTAAAGTTGCCAATGACCTGAAAAATACCGGCACAAGCGTTCCGGAATCTTTCGATAATGTTTCAGTATTTTTTTCTGACATTGTCGATTTTACTCAAATCACCAGCACAATTGAACCTCATGAAGTAATCCGCGAACTCAGCGACATTTTCACTGAATTCGATAAAATCTTCAACCGCAACCATTGCGAACGCATTAAAACTATTGGCGACGCCTACCTGAGCGTCTCCGGCATGCCGGCTCCGGATGCAAACCATTGGAAAAATATTCTTAACGCCGCCCTGGAAGCAATGGATTATCTGCGCTCCAGAAACTGCGGAGACCGGATGAAATGGCACATGCGCATGGGAATACATTCAGGACGGGTGGTCGGCGGCATCGTTGGCATTGAAAAATATATTTACGATGTTTTCGGCGACACCATTAATACCGCAGCTAGAATGGAAAAACATTCTCAGCCCATGCACATAAATGTCTCTGAGGAAACATTCAATTTAGCCAAAGATTTCTTCAACTTTACAGAACGCCAGCCCGTTGAAGTCAAAGGTAAGGGCATGACTAAAATGTATTTTCTCGACAGCCGAAAAAACTAAAAACGCTCCCCGTGCGACAACTCCTCCAGTCGCAAAAATTGTATTGTAAGAGGTAATTGTAAAAATAATACTTTGCGGTAATTTAAAAATGAATAATCCAGCGTTAACAATTAAAATTGAACTGAATTATGATTTATTCTGACTTCTGTCTACCGACTTCTGACTACTTTGTAATTACCTCGTAACATTTTATTTTTTTACGCAGATGTACTTTATTTTTTACAGAAATGCGATATATTATGTGCTCAAATTTAATTAAACATTTATTATAAAGGATTAACATCATGGCAGGAAAAGGCAGCAAACGCCGCCCCGGCGATGAAAATAAATTCCGGGACAACTGGGATAAAATTTTCAGTAAAAAGAAAAACAAATAAGTATTTCAGCTAAAATAATGCGCTAACTGGTTTGCTTGGCTATATAATTTTCCGGCAACTCCACACGTCGAGCCTGAATCCGGTTCGTCCTTTTTTTTCGTATTACCTCATACCCGCCATGCGAGATGGTTTGTTTTTTTGCCTTTAAGTCCTGGATTCCCGCGACTCATAACGAGGCCGGTGGAGTAATATCCAGATTATGATATAACTCTGTCTGTTTCTTTAAAACTTCAGCGACTTGCAGTCGTTTTCCTGGTACCTCATAGCACTCAATCAGATCTAACTCGTCAAGTACGCCTTGAAGCGTATATTGTTCAAACATTTTTTTACCGCGCATCCGTTTTTGCAATTCGCTCAGATAAATTAAAGCGATAAACTCGACGAACAGTTTACCATTCAGACTCTCTTCTGATGAGACCAGGGCGCGGCGCATATTAAGTCTTTCTTTGAGGTTGCCGAAGGCTTTTTCTATTAAATCCTTATTGCGATAGATGTCCAGTGCTTCAAAGGCAGTCATGGCTTCATTGGAAAGCAAGGCAAAAAATCCCATATAGCGTTTCTCCTGTGCCACCACGTCTGCTTTTACCTCCACTTTCACCCCGCGCTTCGGGGTGCTTCTGACGACATAATATTTGTCGTACAGATCTTGATGTTGTTCGACATGTTTGCCGGAAAGCAATTCTTGACGCAATGAATTGAGCTCAGAATCAAATTTCTGCTCTTTCTCTGCCGCCTTGGTAATATTGTAATAGTAATGGATGTAGAGACGTTTTTGGCTTTCTATTACGTCCTTTTTGTACGGTCTTTCCTGAGTATAATCCCAGGTGGTTCTAACCGTGCGAGCATATACTTTATGCCCTTCATGATAATGCTCAAACGAGCGAAAATTGTCATATATGCTTTCAAGGTTGCGCCGGATGAACTTCAAGGACATTCTGGTAGCGATTAAGAATTTTATGTGTTCCTGATACAAACCGCTGAGGTTTAACGCACTGTAAAAACCGCGATCCATAACCAGTTTTATTTTGATAAAATCAAGGGAATCAAGTTCCGCGACCAGTTGTTTCACTGTCGTTACATCAGCCATATTCCCAGACATTTTACGATAGTAAAACGGTAACATCGACTGCTCGCCGAAGACCATGGCTAAATTGAACTGCGCCAACAAATCATGTTCCTTGTTATGCCCTCGCTTGACCTGCTTCAACTGCTCAGAATAGCTTGAAATCGAGGTGGTGTCGTACACCCAGAATTCTTTTTCCGCACGGCGCTTCGACAACAGGCGGAAAAACTTATAACGAGCTTCC
>JBAYVM010000080.1:0-9281 GCA_041674645.1 Victivallaceae bacterium
AGATACATTTCGCGGGAGCGGTCAAACAGACATTCTCCAATAAAAGAAATTTTTACCGCAGTCAATACAGAAATCAACGAAGCGCTGACTGCGAATCCAAGCCGCAAAGGTGATGTCAAATGGCTAAAAAGCAACGTCCGCTTCTGCGCCGAACTTTACCTGGGACATCTGCGGTACGGAACATTCGGAAAAAACAACATTGAAAGCTGTCATCCGTTCATCCGCGAGAACAACTGGATTACCCGAACGCTGATTACCGCCGGTAATTTCAACCTGACGAATGTTGACACGCTGTTCAGAATGCTGATTGGCATCGGACAACATCCGGTTGAATATTCCGACACCGTTACCATCCTGGAAAAAATCGGACATTTCATCGACGAAGAAAATAATACTCTCTACAAAAAATATCGCAGCGAAGGCTACCCCAGAGAAGAAATCACCAAACTTATTGCACAAAATATTGATATTGGCGGCGTGCTGAAAAATGCCTGCAAAAAGTGGGATGGCGGCTATGCCATTTGCGGCCTGCTCGGACACGGCGATGCGTTTGTCATTCGCGACCCGGCAGGAATCCGTCCGGCGTATTATTACAAAGACGATGAAGTCCTGGTTGTCACCTCAGAACGTCCACCTATTCAAACCGCATTCAATGTCAAATATGAAGACATTAATGAAGTTCCCCCGGGACATGCGCTGATTATCAGAAGAAACGGCGACTTTGAATTTTCTCAATTCACCCCGTTGCTTCCGCGCAAATCCTGTTCTTTCGAACGCATTTACTTCTCTCGCGGCTCAGACCAGGACATCTACCGCGAACGCAAAATGCTCGGAAGATATTTGGTTCCGGCCGTCCTCAAGGCCATTGATTATGATATAAAAAATACCGTTTTCTCATTCATTCCGAATACTGCAGAAACTTGTTTTATCGGCATGCGCGAAGAAATATATGTTTATTCCAGCAAAGCAAAACTGGAAAAACTCCGCAAAAAGAAAGACTGGAATAATGAAGAGCTGGAGGAAATAATCAGCCTCCAACCCAGATTTGAAAAAGTTGCCGTCAAGGATGCAAAACTGAGAACATTCATCACCGATGACGAACAGCGCAATGACCTGACAGCGCACGTTTATGACATCACCTACGGCGTGGTCAATGCCGGCAAGGATTCACTGGTCGTCATTGACGATTCTATTGTCCGCGGCACCACTATGCGGGAAAGCATTCTGCGCATTCTCGACCGCACCAGACCTAAAAAAATCATTATCGTTTCTTCTGCCCCGCAAATCAGATATCCGGATTGTTATGGCATCGACATGGCCAAACTCGGCAATTTTATTGCTTTCGAAGCGGCGGTGGCCTTGCTGAAAGACAACGGTATGAGTAAAATATTGCAGGAAGTTTACGAAGCCGCCAAAGAACAGTTAAAACTGCCGATGGAAGATATGACTAACTGCGTGAAGCGCGTCTATGAACCATTCACCGCCGAACAGATTTCAGACAAAATTTGTCAACTGCTGACCCCGCCGGGAATTAACGCTGAAGTTAAATTCATCTACCAGACAATTGAAGATTTGCACCTCGCCTGCCCGAACCATCTGGGCGACTGGTATTTCACCGGCGACTACCCGACGCCAGGCGGTAATAAAGTGGTCAATCAGTCATTCGTAAATTATATTGAAGGAAATAATAACCGGGCGTACTAAAGCCCGAAACTGACACCCTAAATTCCTTGAATAATATAGTTTTTATTGTATTGTACGCTTTTGCCAGCGTTCTGGAAAATAGTTCGAACATTTTAAATATAGTTATGAGATAATAATAAAATTAAATATTGGAGCAGAGACAATGGAACATAATTACGACTGGAAAAATCAGCGCGACAAAAAAGCGTTTCTAGCGCTTCAAGATGGTACCATATTGCGCGGATATTCCGTTGGAGCCCGTGTTGACCGTGAAGGCGAAGTCGTTTTCAACACCGGACTTGCAGGCTATCAGGAAATCCTCAGCGACCCCTCATACTCAGGTCAGTTCGTTACCATGACCTATCCGGAAATCGGCAATTACGGCTTCAATACTGCCGACATGGAATCGCGCAAACTCTTTCTGAACGGCTTCATTATGCATAATATGAACGAGCCAAGCAACTGGCGTTCAGAAGCCTCTTTAACAGAAACTCTCATCAAAGAAAATGTTCCCGCCATTGCCGGCATAGACACTCGTGAACTGACCACAAAATTGCGTTCATCCGGCACGATGAAAGGTTACTTGCATTGCTCGAACGAAGAACTTTCACCGGAAGAAGGCGTCGCCAGAGCCAACGCCTGGTGCGGTTTGGACAATCAGGATTACGCCTCAAAAGTAAGTTGCAAAGAAACTTACCAGTGGGACACTGACGGCAAACTTACCACCAGCTGGGGCATTGCGGACAAACTTCCTCCAATAGAACATAAAATTGTCGCCTATGACTTCGGCATCAAATGGAATATTCTGCGCCAGCTCCGTCTGCACGGCATGGACATCACCGTCGTGCCGGCGCAAACTCCGGCTTCAGAAGTTCTGAAAATGAAACCGGACGGCGTATTTTTATCCAACGGACCAGCGGACCCGGCGGCGGTAACTTATGCCATAAAAGCCGCGCAAGAACTGATTGGGAAAGTTCCGGTCATGGGCATCTGCCTCGGACATCAAATTCTTGGTCTGGCTTGCGGCGGCGAACGTTTTCGCTTGAAATTCGGCCATCACGGTTGCAACCACCCGGTGAAAAACCTGTTGACTGGAAAAATTGAAATAACCTCACAAAATCACAACTTCGCCATCGCCGCCGACAATGTTCCGGATTGCCTGGAAGTCACTCATCTCAACCTGAACGATAATACCGTTGAAGGTATCAAGCACAAAACCGAACCGATGTTCGCGGTGCAATATCATCCTGAATCATCTCCCGGCCCTCACGACCCAATCTATCTATTCAATCAGTTCAAAGAGCTGATGTCCAGATAAAAATATTGCTTATTCATAAAAAAAGCGGCATCTCAAAATGCCGCTTTTTTTATTGTTTAACTTCTGACGTAAGCTCGCAGAAAATTAATAATTCTCCGCACTCTACCAGGGGAAGGCTGAGCAAATTCAATATTGGATGAAATACTTTCAATAAATTGCGGATTATCTAAAAAAACAGAAACTTTCTCTATAAGATAGCTCTTAAGAGAATCTGGCAAATCAGTAAAATCTTCAAACGTTAACACCCCGTCGAGAACATTAATAATATCCTCAATGTCATGACTTATACGAAAATCTCTTTCGCCCCTTCCATAATAAGCTTCGATTTTAGTAGCAATAAAATATGGCAGTTTGAGAACAAAAATAACTTGCCCGCCAGGCAGTTGTACTTTTTGACTATTCCTGATTCCTTCACTGTACCATCTATTAGCAAAGCCTAAAATACACTCATCAACAGGCATAATATCAACAAGAATATCTTTGTACACCCAACGGCATACAGGAGCTCCAGATTCTGTGCAGTGACAAAAACCTTTCTGCCTCAATTCTTCTTCAAGTTTATGAAATGCTGGTTTATTTTTCACTTCAACAATACAGTCAACATCCATTGTAGGACGAATATGCTCAGCGGCCGGATCGTCAATATATAGATTTGTTACAGAACCTCCTAAAAAAACCATTTTATCGACTAATTCGCCCATTCCGTCGGCAATAAGCTCAAGTCTTGCTATATTTTCATTATCCAACATTACTAAACCTTTCTCGCCCTTGATCTAATATCTCTGATAGTAACTGAACAGATAAATTATATTCTCTGCTTCTTCCAACGCGAATTCCATCAAGCAAAATAAATATCTTATAAAACAAATCATCCATTTCCGCCGCTTTCGGCACGGAACGAAATAAAGGAGCAATTGATTTACCTCGAACACTTCCAAATTCATAAGGCCAAACGAAAATATCACCTTTATCAGACGCAATTAACTCTGACAAAGGCGACGCAGAATGAGCCGTTGCCATCCCTCTGACTTCCTTGCCAACCTCTACCGGAAAAACATATTTTAAACCGTGGACAAAAAACTCTTTCATCTTATCCAAACAGGGAATAACAGCGCCTGTTTCCGGATGCTCCATTATTAACCGGCAAGCCTTTAAACGCTTTATGCCTGCATGAATTTCAGATCCGCTCATATGCAGTTCGTGCGCCATCCGCGCAATCGTCCAGTTGCCTGGTTCCCTTAAAAAAATCTTGACTAATAATAATATATCTTGAGGTTTCATCGCTAACATTCCATGTTGTTACTATCAACATAATACAATATTCGCAAAATGCAAATTTATCACGCAAAACATTAATAAACAATACATTAACACCAGCATTCTTAATTTGCGAATATTGAATGAGCCGAAAAACTCTTCAAGTCAGTTCTAGCTTAAATTTTATTTACCGCAATATTTCAGGCGGGAATTTTTCATAATAAGCAAAGCTTTAAGATGATAATTTCTGGGCGATGCGGACGGATTCCATGGCGTCTGCGGCATAGGAAGCGCCAATTTGCGTGGCGTAATTCTGGTCAACCACTGCGCCGCCAATCATGAATTTAACGTCTGTCAAACCTTCCGATTTCGCAAGCGCGATGACTTCTTCCATGTTCACCATCGTTGTCGTCATTAAGGCGGACAGTCCAACGATTTTTGCATTGCGTTCCTTGACCGCCGCAATAATCTTACCGGCGGCAACATCTTTCCCGAGATCGACCACATCAAAACCATAATTGCGAAGCATTAATGCGACAATATTTTTACCGATGTCGTGAATATCGCCTTCGACGGTAGCGATTACTACCACAGCTTTTTTCTCTTCTCCGGCACGATTTTCCGCCAAATACGGTTCAAGAGCTTCAAAACCTTTCCGCATCGCATCAGCGCTCATAATTAATTGCGGGAGAAAATATTCTTTGCGGTCATAAAGTTCGCCCACGCGGTTAATCGCCGGAATCAGACTGTTGTCCACTAATTCCTTCGGAGTTTTGCCAGCTTTCAACGCGAGGTCAATGCAATCGGCAATATTCTGATCTTCACCGTTCAACACACAATTAAATACTTTTTCCGCGGGCGGCAGTTCTTTTCCCGGCAACGCTTTTATCGCAGTTGTTCCCTGCCCTGTGCCGAACCGTTCAATGTAGCGTCTGGCTTTAGTATCGCGTCCGGAAAGCACATCGGTGGCGGCAATCAGATTCATCATCATATCGGTCGCCGGATTGGCGATTGCCGCAGACAGTCCGCGTCCGACGGCCATGCAGAGAAACGCCAGATTAATCCATTTGCGTTCCGGCATGCCGAAACTGACATTGGACAGTCCGCAGACGGTATTCGTACAAAATTCTCGCGATGCCCATTCAATCAAATCGAGCGTTTCTTTCGCCGCGCTCTGATTTGAAGAAACTGTCATAACCAACGCGTCAACAATAATATCAGCTTTTTTATAACCGTATTTTTGTGCTTCCGCAAAAATATTTTCCACCACTTCACTTCGTTCTGCTGCGGTTTCCGGAATTCCGTCGTCACTCACCGGCAGCACAATAATCATCGCGCCGTATTTGGCGGCAATCGGCAGAATTTTCTCCAGCCGGTTTTTCTCAGCAGAAATCGAGTTGACCAAAGCCCGTCCGGGATAAATCCTGAGCGCGGCTTCAACGGTTTCGCTGTCGGTTGAATCAATACACAGCGGACGTTGCGAACTCTGGCTCAACTTTTTTATCGCTTCAACCATCATCTGTTTTTCATTTATTCCAGACAATCCCATGTTGACATCGAGCACACTCGCGCCAGCGGTTGCCTGTTCCGCGGCAAACTGCTCAACAATCCGCAGTTTTCCCTGACGCAGTTCCTCTTGCAGATTTTTTTTCCCGGTAGGATTAATTCTTTCTCCGATTACCGTCAACGGTTTGCCCTGCCCGATAAAACTGTAGCCGGCGGAAGATGAAAGCGCACTGATGGCAGTAATTTCCGGCGGTTCAGGACGCCACTTCGCGGCTTGTTCGACCAGCGAACGAATGTGTTCAGGAGTCGTGCCGCAACAGCCGCCGATGATATTAGCGCCAGCTCCAACCAGTTCGCTGGCCGCCGCGCCGAATGCTTCAGGATTCATTTCAAAAACGGTAGCTCCGTTAACCAGTTTCGGTAGGCCGGCGTTAGGTTTCGCCATCAACGGTATCGTCGCATACGGTTTCAGTTTGCGCATCAGCAACACCATATCTGCGGGACCGGTGGAACAGTTACAGCCGAACGCGTCAGCGCCGAGCGCCTGCAAAGTGATTAACGCCGCCAGCGGGTCATTGCCGGTAAGCGTGCGTCCGCCCGGTTCAAAAGTCATGGAAATAATCACCGGCAGGTCGCAAGACTCTTTAACCGCCAGTAACGCCGCCCGGGTTTCCTGAATATCCAGCATAGTTTCAATGACAAACCCGTCAACTCCGCCTTCCAGCAAAGCCATAACCTGTTCTTTATAAACATTAACCGCGTCCTCAAACTTAACATTCCCGACCGGTTCGACAAAATTCCCAGTCGGTGCGAGGTCGCCAAAAGTATATCCGCCACGATCTTTCACTGCTTCGCGGGAAATTCGCGCCAGTTCGCGATTGATTTCAGCCAGCCTTCCGGCAATACCGAATTCATTCAACTTGCAGCAATTGCCGCCGAAACTTGGCACATAAACAATGTCCGAGCCAGCCTGCAAATATTGCCGTTGAATATCAATAATCGCCTGTGGATTTTCCAGCGCCCAGAGTTCCGGACAAACGCCTTGCGGCATGCCGCGCTTGATTAACTCAGTGCCGGTGGCGCCGTCGAGTATTACAATTTTATTTTCAATCAGTTTTCTAAAATCTTCTCTTTTCATATTTGCTCCTGTATGTCTTGTTCAATTCCGGCGACCGCCGTCACCGTTTTCTCCGGCGCGAGAATAAAATCCGGCGATAAACGCACCCCCAGCCGGTCGAGGTGTAAAATATTAAACATAATCTGTTGATTTTCCAATCCCAAATCTCCGTATCCGGGAGAAAAACGATTTTGAGTCAAATGTTCGCTGAATCGCTTCAACTGCCGGTCAACGTAAAGCTGAATCCAATTCACTGCGCCATCCGCCGCTTCGCTGCCCACGGCGTCAAACACTAACGCCTTGACGCCGTCACCATTCGCCGCGCAATGACTGGCAACCTTCACAATTTCAGTTCCGGCAGTGGCGGCAAACAACAATACCGCATGACTGTTGACTAAAAGTTTCTCCAGTTTGGCGCTGCGAAAAAAATCTCCATTTTCCAGCTGAACAAAATCCTGACCGCGGTCTTTTATCTGCAATCTGGCCCAGACGCCGCGCAATTCGCAAAGCGCAAAGCCATCCTGCATCAACTGCGTTATCAATTGATTCTGAGCTCCAGTCATCTTATTCAAATGCCGGTTACGCCCCAGCCTGGACAATATGTCATCTTCCGGCAGCGTTAACGGTACTTTCTCCACCGGATTAATTTTTACCTCTATCGACATTTTCGCTCCATTTATTTCAAGTTCCGTATTCAGCCAGTCGAAAATTTCCGACCGGCATTTAATGTTGCGTTAACAAAAATTGTATCTGACAAAGTTATAATAAAAACTGAAAATTACAAAAAATCATCGACATTTTACCGGTTAAACTCATAAAATTTTCCGAATCTGGAAACATGACGGTTGCAAAATCAGGAATAAACGGCAAATTATTCACCTTAAAGTGTTTCGCTAATCCAATCGTGCTTTAAATTAATACGTATGGATTATTACAATTAAATCGATTTTTCGATATAACGATAAGTAAAAAAAGAAGAGGCATTGAAAACATGTATCAACCGGAGCTTGATATTTTTGCAGTTGAAAAATTTACCAATTTGGGAAAAAGACTTGAAGCGCTAAGAAAAAGCCGTAATTTGTCGCAAATGCGCCTGGCAATAAAAAGTGGAGTGTCAAAAAATTCCATTTCCGCCTATGAATGCAACAAACGCAATCCGCGCTATGAAAGCATCATGAAACTGGCTTCGTCATTGGATGTGACTTGCGGAACGCTGGCAGAGGTGAATGAATTTTATGATACCGCTCCGGCGGTTTTAAGAAACTATGATCCGGAAACTGGAAGATTTTTCCTTTACCGGGAAAAATAATTCGGCCGCAAAGCAAACTTTAAACTCTTAACGGGAAATTTATATCATGGCTGAACAAAAAAGCGACAATTCAAAACATACCTGCGGGGAATTCGCCGGTTGTCTGGTGCTGATTATCGCGATTCTTTTCATTCTTTTCTGGATTTTTGTCAAACCGAAACTCACGGAAGCCGGCTACTCTATGGATACAATTGGCGAAAAAGCCAAAGATTTAAAAGACAGCGTCATGGATAAACTGGAGAGCACCAAAGACAAATACAGCAAGTCCGAAGATAAACTGAAAGACGCCAAAGAAGAAGTCGAAGAATCCGCCGGCGCAGTCAAAGACAAAGCCGAAGAGGTGAAAGATGACCTCAAAGACAAAATTGAGGATATACAGTCAAAAGTTCCAGCCGCAAAATCTCCCAAAGCCGATCCGGAATTGATTGAAGGCTGACCAACATCATTTCAGACCCGCAGATTTTATGAAAGAAATGGCAGGCAGGAACGCGTTTCGCTCAGAAAACAGTGGGAATTTACCGGTCTTTAATAATCGCCAGCAGTTCATCCGCGGAAAGTCGCAAAGCAGTGTCGCCGCCGCTTAACAGAGATTCAGCAAGCTCACGTTTCTGTTTATGCAATCCAATAATTTTGTCTTCAATCGTATTTGACGCAATTAACCGGTAAACAGTTACCGGGCGTTCCTGACCGATGCGATGCACCCGGTCGGACGCTTGATCTTCAACGGCAGGATTCCACCATGGATCCAGGTGAAAAACAAAATCTGCTCCGGTCAAATTCAATCCGGTACCTCCGGCTTTAAGGCTTATCAAAAACAGACTGCGTTCGCCATCCTGAAACGCCCGCACCATTTCCGCGCGTTTTTTCTGCGGAGTTGAACCATCAAGATAAAAGCAGGCAATGCCTTGTTCATCCAGATATTTTTGCACCAGCGTCAAGTGCCCGACAAACTGACTGAACACCAGCGCCCGGTGTCCATTTTCAATCAATTCCGCGATTTTTTCGCCAAGCACTTCCATTTTAGATGAATGTTTAAGAAAAACTCCACCCGCCAGCGACGGATGGCAGCACGCCTGACGCAATTTCATCAG
>JBAYVM010000081.1:0-9253 GCA_041674645.1 Victivallaceae bacterium
AGAGGCGGTTGGGGCATGTTCAGTCATCCGGAACAGATACGGGTCGCTCAGTCTCCAGAATCTGTGAAAGATGTTCTGTGTCAGCTGGATGATTGTTTAAAGGCGGGTAAATATGCTGCCGGTTTCATCTCGTATGAAGCGGCAGTGGCATTTGACCGGGCGTTTGCAGTGCGTGCGTCAACGGAATTTCCCGCCGCCTGGATTGGCGTTTATAATGTTGCTCCAGTGAAATTTGATTTGACTGATGATATTCATGCCTGGTGCGGAAAACTCACCCCTGAGTTGACTGAAAGCGAATATTCAGACCGGATTGCAGAGATAAAAGATGCGATTGAAGCGGGCAATATCTATCAGGCTAATTATACTTTCCGCAGCAGAGGAAAAAGCGTTTTGGCTCCGGAAAGACTTTTTTTGGCGTTGTTTGCCAAGCATCCGATGCCTTACTCTGCGTTTGTCAATTGCGGAGAATGTCAAATTTTATCCTTATCCCCTGAACTCTTCCTAGAAAAACTCGGGCATAAAATTATCAGCAGCCCGATGAAAGGTACTGTGTGCCGCGCTGCAGAACCTGAACTTGATTGGAAGCAAGCAGAATTTCTGAGTTCAGATCCGAAGAACCGCGCGGAAAACCTGATGATTGTTGACATGGTGCGCAATGACCTCGGTAGAATTTGTATTCCCGGTTCGATTATCGCAGAGCCTTTATTTCAGGTGGACACTTATGCCACGCTGCATCAAATGATCAGCACGGTTTGCGGTGGACTCCCGGAAGATATCTCAGTCACTCAGATTCTGCAGGCGACATTTCCGGCAGCGTCAATTACTGGAGCGCCGAAAGTAGCTGCAATGAGAATCATTCGTCGTCGCGAAACGAGTCCGAGAAAAGTTTATACCGGCTCTATCGGTTGTTTTATGCCGGGAGGAGATTTCTGTTTAAATGTGGCAATCCGGACGTTAATCTGTTCTGATGAACAAGCTGAACTTGGGATTGGTGGAGGCATTGTTAATGATTCTCAAGCTGAAACAGAATGGGCTGAAGCATTACTGAAAAGCCGGTTTGTCGAATCCTGCGCACCTGAATTTTATGTGCTTGAAACAATGTTATGGGATGGACACAAAATTAAGTATTTGACCGAACATTTGAAGCGGGCGGAAATAAGCCAACATTATTTTGCAAGAACATGGGATGCGCGAAAAACAGCGGCAATAGTTGCCAACGCTGAGTCAGAATGTCTGAGCCGCAAATATAAGTATGCCAGAATAAGATTGCGCTTCGACTGTTCAGGAAGCATATTGATGGAACTGCATCCTTTGTTAAAGCAGGGCTGGAGTGACTATCCGCAGGTTAAGGTTTGTGATAAGCAAACTGACAGCCATGACATTTTTTTGTATTACAAGACTGACTGTCGTGACGTCTATAATCGTGAATTCAAACAGGGCCAACAGGAAGGTTTCGACGACGTTTTATTTTTTAATGAAAGAGATGAACTTACTGAAGGCGCTATTTCCAACGTTTTTGTCCGTTTGAATGGACATTGGTTTACTCCGCCAGTGACTTGCGGCTTGTTGCCTGGAATCTGGCGAGCTGAAATGCTTGAAGAATTGATGGCAGAGGAGAAAATTATCCGACAGAATGATTTGAAAGTGGCAGAGAAGATTATTATTGGCAATTCTGTGCGCGGTTCCGCGTTAGTAGAACAAATTACAGGAATATAACAAAACAAGAGGTTAAAATGCCGCCGCTGATTACGACCGTTATAATGTTGATATTGTCAAATGTGTTTATGACTTTTGCCTGGTACGGGCACTTAAAGCACTTGAACAATAAGGCCTGGTATATTGCCGCGATGCTTAGCTGGGGGATTGCGTTGTTTGAGTATATGCTTCAAGTTCCGGCCAACCGGATAGGTCATCAATCACTGACGCTGGCTCAATTAAAACTTATTCAAGAAATTATTACGTTATCAGTTTTTGTTCCGTTTGCTATATTTTATATGAACGAAGGTTTGAAATGGAATTATCTGTGGGCTGGATTATGTTTGCTCGGCGCTGTTTTTTTTGCCTTTAAAGATTGAAATTCTTTTATATGAATAACTTTCCGTTGCTTTGTCTTTACTCTCTTGACATAAAAAAACCTCCGTCGCGAAACGGAGGTTTTGAGTATGAAAACTATTAGATTAATTCAACAAGTTTGCATATTTGCTGAGATTATCTTTGTCAATCAGAACATAGCGCAGGTTAAATGTTTCCTGCAGGTCTGACGGTGGTGCGTCTTCTGTAAATTTAGCCGTCGGGCTGATTGTTACTATCGCAGAAATCAAACCCTTAGTAATAGCGGCCTTCATGCCTGTAGGATCCGGTATTCCCATCAGAATTAACTTCGGACGTTTAGCTTCAGGCATATTCCACAGCTTCATCCGGCCGGCGTCACGTGGCAGACCAACTGTTGAAATAACCACAGTACAGTCGCTGTGACTGGCAAGTGCACTGTCGAAATCTTTAGCGGTCATGAGTTCAAACAACGGCATATCCATTGGAGCGCCTTCCTGTTGCTTGGGTTTATTCGCCAGCTGAATAGTGTCGACTACGACATTGGTGCTTTCTCCAGCGCCTTGCTTTATCGCATCAACTAATCCATTTACTCTCAAGTCTTTTTCAAAACCTGGATCAGCAATAACCAAAACTTTTTGTCCAGAGAAGTTTTTGGCGATAAATTTGCCAATTACAAAACCTTGAGATGCGTAGTACTGATTCTCAATTTTTTGGAATTGTTCAGCGCCGCCACCACCAAAGATGCCAGTTTTCTGCATCATTACTATACCGCAAATTATAACGATAATAAGCAAACCGATAGCTATTGGTTGTGCATTGGGATTAGTTTTCTGTTTTTTGGAACAAATAATCATTCCAACTAAGGCTACGAACATTACAACACCCACTAAGACGACCGTTAAATCCATTATATTCCCCCTGGTTTTAGGTTGATTAACTGCTTTAAAATATAACCCTAAAAAGTAAATACAAACAAAAAAAGGATAAAAATATTCATTCTGAAGCTATTTTATTGAAAAAAACCGTCCCAAATCATTTTTAGAACAATGTTACCGACGATTTCCAGGCTGGAGGCAGAAATGTTTGCCATCCGGTCTTCTGAAGTGTGCCAATACGAATTTGCCGGTCCGAAATCAAAATCAATAATATCTATTGCTGGAATGTTAGCTTTTGTAAAAGGTTCGTGATCATCAATGATTGTTTGTTGGTGTCTTTCAATGTTTTTTGCATATCCCAAATTGTTAGCAGCTTTAAACAACTCTGCTATTAGATGTTCGTCTGAATTGACGGGTATCGTTATATTTAGATTACTGTCGCCAATCATATCCAGTATCAAGGCTGCCCGGCAATATTTTAATTCATCGCGCGTTGCGAGTTCTGCTACATAATGTTTACTGCCATACAGGCCGTCGTTAGCATCGTAGTTGCTGATACATTCTTCGCCGTCAAAGAATACAAATCTAAGAGATAGCGGTAACGTTTGGCCTGATGATTTTACCGCTCTAATCATTTCCAGCAGCAACCCGGTGCTGGAAGCGCCGTCATTGGCGCCGTCAAACTTAATTCCCGGAAGATTTTTTAAGTCAAAGTGACTGCCGATGACAATAAAATCTTTTGAGACGCCAGGCAGTTCAGCTTCAATGTTGGTAAATGTTATTCGCCCGCGGATTGTCTGTTGGGAAAAGTCAGTAATTTTTACTGTCGCTCCGTATGATTTCGCGGTATTTGCAATGAACTCTGCTTGTTTTGTATTTTCCTCGCTACCGGCAATGCGTTGCCCGAAGTCAACTAGTCGGCTTGTCAGTCTGTAGGCGTTATCGGCATTTACACAAGGTGATGTCTTCGGTGCATGCTTTAGACAGCCGGATAATGCGACTGTAACGATTAGAAGAAGTATTTTTTTTAACATATAAATTAAATGCATAAAAAAGACCGGCTTTCAATGCCGGTCTGATTTTATAGATACAATTAATGAAGATTTTTGAACTCAGGAATTCCGCGGATAACGGACTCGTCAGGGAAGAATGGAGTGCCGTCCGGCTTAACCAGTCGGCATGTAAGAAAAATAAGCAAATTGGTTTTTACGCTTTTGCTTGACTGGCTTTGAAAGAAGCGGCCAACCAATGGAATATCTCCCAAAATTGGAATTTTGTCGTCTATTTGTTCGCTGTTATCTTTTATGATTCCTCCTAAAACAATAGTTTCGCCATCATAAAGGGTAATTTTGGTGTCCAAAGTACGGATTGCGACAATTGCCTTCAAGATAGATTCAGTTGCGCCTGCCGGCACGCCAGTGCCAGTCAATTTGTAAGTATATTCGGTCCAGCCCACTAGCGATTGCACTGTCGGGTTCATGCGCATGGTGATTGTTCTTCTCGGCAAGTCAACTTCCGGAGTCACTTTTAACATAATTCCAAGTTCAGTGGCATCACCGAATTGAGGAACTCCACTTACATAGGTGCTGACCGTCGATGCACTGCCGGTGCTTCCTGTATTTGAGGTGGTAGTGAACTGAGCTTCCGACCAGTCATCAGGTAAATATACTTCACGCACCATTCTAATTGAGGCTTCTTGTCCGTTCATAGTAGTGATTTTCGGAGAGGACAAAATATCCTGAGTATTTACTTGATCAAGCGCATAGACCATAAAGTCAAAATTATAACCGTTTGTTTCGCGGTGATAAACAAAAAGCTTATCAGGCGATCCGGAAGAGTTGAGATTTCTTAATGTTGGATCGTTTTGGTCAAACTGGAGTTGTCCGTTTGCAGTGCCTGGATTGTCCACAATTGGGCGTGACAGGTAATAATCGAAGCTCAACTCTTTCAGGTCATCCTGTTTAACTTCAATAAACTTTGCCTGAACTTGAACCATCGGGTCTTTAGAATTCAATTCATTTTCAATGACCAGTTCGACTTTTCGAATATTATCAACGGTGTTAGTTACAATCAACCGGCTGATGCGCGCATCATAAACGATTTTTGCGCCATCTGGAAATTTAATGCCGCGTTCTTCAAAATGTTTTTTCAAAGCTTCAGGATCTTCTCCGCCGCCAACTGCCGCCAAGGAGCCTTGTTCAACCGGGAAAATTTTTGTTTCCAGGTCATCAAGGGCAACATCATCCGATGCGATAACTACAGCATATTTTTCAATTCTGAATTTGAGTTTTGCCGCCTGGCACAGGAAACGGATTGCTTCGCCAAGCGATGTTGGCTTAGTCAGAATAAGGTTGACCACGCTGAACTTTTTGTCATCGCCTTCGGCTGTGGCAGCGTCTCCGCCGCCATCTCCGCCTTCAGCAGGTTTAGCTGCCTCAGCTTTGGCTGTGGTGCCTTCCAGTGGTTTTAGCCGCAAGAAAATATTAACGCCAACCCCTTCCGGGTCAAGTTGTTTACTTTGTTCTCTAAGGTATTTTATGGCAGTCGGAATAGTTACATCTTCAAAGTCAATTCTTGGAATAATGATTCCATTCAGCTTTTGCTGAATTTTGTCTTCCGCATTTTCTTTCCTTATCGGTTCTCCAGACGTATTCTTTGCGTCTCCGTCGGCAGCTTCCGGTATTATAGGCGTTGCCCACTTCCATTGTTCTTCAGCAATGCGTTCTTTATGTGTGTTGAAATATCGTTGATCGGCTATTTTTCCGATTCGTATATTTACAGCGCGTAAACCTTGAATTGCCTCTGCCTTATACGGGTCGAGTAATAAAATCTGTTCATATTTTGTTTTTGCATCTTCAAGTCTGCCTGCCTCAACTAATACCTGGGCTTGTTTTAGCGATACTTGAATAGAGTAATCCTGTTCGTCTTTGCCGGGCACAATTTTTGATGGTTCGGTTTCTTTACGTCTTTCAGACGCGTCGCGCAGTTTTTCGAAGGCGGCAATCTTTATTGTCATCTCTTTTTTGCAAGCCGGATAAATTTCGACAGCTAACTTGCATAATTCAATGGCTTTTTCAAAATCTTTGGAATATGACTTTTTTTCTGCTTCGAAAGATAAATCCATTGCCCAGTATTGATATGATTTGGAAATTTGCTCTTTACATTTATCAATTTTTGATTTAAAAAAAACGTTTTCCCCGTTACCGATTTTTTTCAGAATATTTATCGCTTCCAGATAATTTTCTACCGCGTCTTTATAATTGTTTTTGATAAAAGCATCATTTGCTTTTTTCATATACCGGTTTGCTTCAGCTTCGATGGTTTGTTCTGAAACAACTTCTCTGCCAATAGAGTCACGGATACTTTTGGTGGTCTCTTCACCCTTAGCAGTTTCGGCCTTCAATGGCATCGCCGATAACATGCCGTAGCTTGCAATCAAGGTTAACATGTATTTATTAAT
Organism: Victivallaceae bacterium; assembly: GCA_041674645.1. Lineage (GTDB taxonomy): Bacteria > Verrucomicrobiota > Lentisphaeria > Victivallales > Victivallaceae > JBAYVM01. The sequence goes on from JBAYVM010000081.1 coordinate 6,388, forward strand.
CTTCAAAATCATTTTTCCCTCCGGATAATTTTATCTGTAAAATTCAGGTATACCACGTTGTCTGTTTCTTCTTACTGGAATTCCATCATTATTTATTAACCTCGTGGTTATAAAAATCAACAGGTTGCTTTTCTGAGTAAATGCCAACTGGCTGCGGAAAAGCCTTCCCAGCAACGGAATATCGCCAAGAACAGGCCATGCGTCATCGCGAAATACATTTTTATTGTCGACCATTCCGCCGAGAACTATCGTTTCTCCATCATAAACTTTAATATTCGCATCAACATCCCGGCGGGCGATTTCCGGCATTTGTATGTCAAATGAGGAATTGACGATAGTTGAGGTAACTGGAGCAACATCCGGGTCGGCGCTGGTGACGGTTTGAGTTGCTGTAATATACACTGGATATTTTGAAAATTGTACGAATGAAACGACCTGTGGCATGACATGCAAGGTGACGGTGTAGTTATCCGGATTAACTACCGGTTTAACCGAGAAGAGAATGCCAATGTCAGTTGCATCGCCAAATTCAGGAATCGGAACTTCTACTGTAACCGCACTGCCGCTGACGGTAATCGTAGGATCGCTCCAGGAGGTTGGAAAATAAGTTTCCTCCACCATCTTAATGGTAGCTTCGGTGCCGCTGGTGGTTATTATTTTTGGCGAAGAAAGCACTTCTGCTCGCGTGTTCTGACTGATGGCGTTGATGCTTAACGATAAGTCCACTGTAGTGCCGTCGCCAAATAAAGATTTACCAAAGTTGGGAAGCAACTTAAGGTTGTTTACAACGTTGTAGTCACTTGTTCCTGTTGCGTTTGGCGTGTTGATTGATTGATAATGACGTAAGGGATTGTCATTCCCATCTTGATTGATTGACCAGGTCGGATGGTCAGAACCAGGCTGAGACGATGAATATGGCACACTGAAATACCAATCAAAACCTAACTCTTCAACATCATTATCAATCAGTTCAACAATTTTTGCTTCCACCAGAACCAGTGGAGTTTTTATCATGTCAATCTGGCGAAGCAAATCATCCAGCTTTCGCAGATTTTCCAGCGTATTTTTGACAATCAATTTCCCCGCTCTGCGGTCGTAAGCAATGGAAGCGCCTTCGGCAAATGTTACGCCGCGATCTTCAAAATATTTAATCAATGCGGCGGAAGTAAGACTTAATGCAGGTTTATCGGTACTGGCTGTTGCATCTGTATCAAATGTAGTTGCAGTATCAATTTTGTCATCTTTTTTAAATTTTGTTTTTATTCCGGTTGTAGCAGCGCCACCGCCAGCTTCGTCAGAGATATTGGTAATGCTGGAAATTAAATCTCCGCGAATAGTAAAATATTGTGTTTGCATTTCGTCGACATTAGTTCCAATAACAACTGCATTTTCATCAATTTTGTATTTCAGTCCTACGCCTTGAGTCAAGTAACGTAATACTTCGCTCATCGGTATTTTAGCAAAACTCATGGTTACTTTCGGTAATTTGTCCGCAGTTTCTTTTGTAAATCCGGAAATGATACTGACTCCTTCCTGGTCCGGGTCATAGCGTTTACTGTTACGGTTCAAATATCTGATTACTGAAAAAATATCGGCGTCGTCAAATTCAACGCTGGGGAAAATAATATTTTCCATTTTTCGATAAATATTGTAAGAATCGGCCTTTTTTTCTACCGCGCTTTTCTTTATTGCGCGGTCCATGTGAGTAGGGAGCACTGGTTCATTCCAAGTCCAGTTCTCATAAGCAAACATACCTTCCCAGTCAGCTACTTTACGTTGTTGGGCTGCGGCGTAAATTTTGTTGTAGGTCTTATCCAGCAACTCTATAGCTTTTTGATTGAAAGGATCCTTAATGAAGATTTTTTCAAGTTTGCTTCTAACTTCCACATAACGCTGATTTTTATAGAGTACCTGTGCTTCCCGGTAGAGTAAATCAATGTCAGCTATATTTTGAGTGTAGTTCTTATCAATATTGGTCAGTTTTGTATTGTTTTCAAACTCCATTCCTTTTTGCATTTTTTTGCAATAATTAATGAAATAGGTGACTTCATCACTTTTTCTGGGGTCAATCAGCGTTGCTTCCGATACGGTGTTAATAGCTTCCTCATATTTTTTCTCTACTCCTAGTTTCCGGGCCTTCATCAAAATATCGTTAGACCATTTAGCTTTAAATTCATTAAAATCGTGTTCAAAACTTTTCAATTTGAAGCGGGCAAAATCGCCGTCAATAGCAGATAATTTACTCTGTACTTTCATGAATATGCCCATTGCCTCCGGATATTCACGTTTGGCAGCCAAAGATTTAGCTTGATTAATTTGTGTATCTATTTCTTTAAACAGTTCCGCTTTTTGCTGTTTTACCTGACTGGCTAACTTTTTGGCTTCCGAGTTTACATCTACGGCTTCGTCGCCCAGGCTGCGCAGCGGGGCTAGACAACACAGACAGACGACGGGAATACATCTCCTGATGGTCGTGAATATTTTTGATCTGGACATGTTTTTGAATACCTTATATTAATTATTTATAGAACAAATTTCATGTGTTTAAAATTTGGGCGCCGGAGGCAATCCTGAATTTCCTGGCGGCAGATTCTGACCCGGTTGCAGATTCTGCCCCGGCTGCATTTGCGCACCGTCAGGTGCAGTTTGTTCAACTTTCGGACGCGCAATTTTTGACATCTGTAATTCTTTGGTTATTTCGTACGCCTTGCCTTTATTGTCATTAATAACAACAGTCTCTTTGGCATTATCCACTCTTACTACTTTGTATTTGGAAATGCCAGTTTTATTCGTTCCGATTGAAAATTTATCATCTTCGTCCAACTGATACTCTTTATCGTTACTGACATCTGTTACAATCGCTTTG
>JBAYVM010000082.1:0-9206 GCA_041674645.1 Victivallaceae bacterium
ACCCGCGGGAGACGCTGGCTCACATATCCCATTTCCGGCATGGACAACATCTGAACCATAGGCCACTTTGCGTAAACTGGAGAATCAAAATGTTCTCGCTCCAAAGTTTTACATAAAATCTGATTTTGTTCAATAATGTCCAAGTATTCGCGACTGCGTTCCAGTAATTCTCCCGATCTGGAAACAACTGCCGGAACTGGCCTGTAGAATTGTCCGTGCCAGTTAGCCACTCCAAGCGCAATAATAATCACTCCAGCTAGAAAACTGAGTTTCCGATTAATCAAAGTAATCGCAATTAAGCAGATCATCGGGAAAATCACTGGAGCGATATACCGTGCCAGCGACCATTCATACCACAAAAAAGCCACCCAGAAACCAGCAATAAGAATCAGCAGAAACAGGCTCAATTCCCACCCGTCGAAGGGAGTTTTACGCTGGTGACGTTTCACCGCAAACAACACGGCTCCGCAAACTGCCGAAAACATAGCCGCCGCAAGAATAATCCCTGCGACAGGAATTAACAGGCAGAAATAAAGAATCAGTTTGTCTGCTAATGGCGAAACGCGAGTAAAAAAATTATTATTCTGAATGTTACAAATCCAAAATAAAATTATTTCCAGACAGCAAACGCCAGCAGCAGTGCTGACGACAACTCGATTTTTCTTCATCTCATCCAATGAAAAACCATGTAACGCCCAGAGGCAGAACAGCCATACACAAAAAGCAAAAATCAGGAATATTCCAGTCAGCTTGATAAAAAAAGCCAACAACATGCAAATTAACGCCAGACGATATTTTTTCGCTGAAATAAAGAAAATTGTTGCGGCAAATGCGGCGGTCAATGGGCATTCCTGCCCTAATGCCGCCGAGCGACCGGCCATCACCGGTTCGCATAAAGCGGCGACACACCAAATTACCGCCAGCCACGCGGGAAGATATTTTTTTAATACGGCGAAAAAGAATCCGCAAGTTGCGGCCAGGCAGGCAATATTGAATAAATGACCGAATATATGAATATAACCAGCCGGGAAAAAACAGTATAAAACCGCATACAGATACGGCAGAATTCCCATCGGATAAACGTTAGACCCGCATTCGCCTTGTTTCCACAACGTTACCACATCGAAATGATGTTTTGCCAGCCAGACCGCCTGATTGTACAGCCCGATAATATCATCCCAATGCGGCGGATTGGTCAGATAGGAACAGTTTATCGCAATCAGCGCACCAAAACAAATCAGCCCAACCAGCCAACCGTTCAAGTGTCTGTTTAAATAAACTGTTTTTTCTTCTAATCTTGTGTTCAACTTACCACCTTCAATATCTTCATGTTTTTCATGGTAAAACTTTTTTTGTGCATGAAATATGGCGCTGCGCTTAATCGTGCCTTATGGGCGTACTTAATGCGCGTTCGCTGCCCCTCGACTACGTCGATTCCTAAGCTCACGGGCTCGCGCTGCGAGCCTATGTCCATTTTTCGTGCTATTCGTGGTTAAGACTTCCCACTTTTCTTGCTTGCCCACTTTTCTAGCTTGCCAACTTGCCTAGCTAAAATCTAGCCTTTAAACATATTCCGATGATGTCCATTTTTTCTCACGGCAGTCTGTTCATATATTTTCAGCGTTTTTTCCGCGCAGTCGCGCCAACTGTATTTTTTCAATTCGTCTTCTGCCGTAACAGCTGACGACTTGAATTTTTCGCCGTCTTGCGCGAAATCCAACATCAACGAACTCCAGGCATAAACATCTTCCAATTCCGCATATACGGCATAATCACCGCCAACTTCATGCAGTACCGGAATATCAGAACAGATTACCGGAAGTTTATAACGCATTGCCTCCAGCACCGGAATGCCGAAACCTTCATAACTTGACGGCATCAAAAACAACGCTGAGGAACGATAATAACCGGCCAGCTCTTCCGAAGAAATAAACTTCAGCCATTTAACTTTGTGCGCAAGTTTTAATTCTTCAATCATTTTTTCCAACCTGGCTCCATTGCCGCGGTCAGGGCCGACAAAAACTAAATCCGGAATATTTTTATTTTTCGCATAGGCATTATAGTACGCCTCAAGCAGAAACAACTGTTTTTTTCGCGGCTCAATCGCGCCAACCGCCAGGAAACCGTTCCGTTCCGCAGCCGGCGGCAGATTATCCGCCATACCTTCGACGGCAGGCGCCAGTTTTATCGTCGTAATCATACCCGGCGGAATACTCAAATATTGCTTCAATTCCCAAGCTCCAAAATCAGAATCCGTGATAAAATGAGTTGTCTTTCTTGCTGTCCACTTAATCAATTGCTTAAAAAACCAGGCATGCAACGGACGACAATTTTCCGGATGCACCAGCGGATACAAATCATGCGCCGTCGTTATTACCGGAACTGTTATGTTCGGCGGAACGCCGGTAGTGCAGGTCACATGAAAAACATCCGCCTGCTCTTTTCTCAGCACCCGGTCAAGATTGAACACAATCGCCAATGACTGTTTGAAAAAATAATATGACACCGGACGAAAATTCTTCCCGAAATCCGGCCCAGTCCACTTTGCTGAACTGTGCATCAACAAAAATTCATGTTCCGTGTTCAACTCCGCCAACGTGCGCAACAGATTCAACACATATTGTCCCATGCCAGTCGCCGCGCCCTGCGCCAGACTCGCTTCAATCGCTATTTTCATTTTAAATCTTACCCTTCGCAGCCTCAATATCAGTAATGAAGATGTTTTTATTATTTCTTATGATTTTTAATAGAATCAACTAATTGTCCATAACACTTCTCTGGAGAAAAGTCTTCAAAGAAACTTTTCCCTGTATTTTCAGTACAAGACCGATTCACTAATAAAATTGCTTTTGCCATCGCATCAGCATTATCTGCAACTGTAATCCCGTATTTTTCAGGATAGGGTATTCCCTGTACACCACACGAGGTGGAAACGCATCTACAATTATGTTTCAACGCCTCTATTAATTTAATTTTAAGTCCGGAACCCGCCAACAGAGGAATTATGCATAATTCAGTCTCTTCGTATTCCCCACTTAAATCTTTAACTCTTCCTGGCAGAGAAATATTCATATTGTCAGGCGCGTGCAAAGCCCGGCAGACATTTCCGCAAACATGCAGACTTGCAGTAGAATCAGCGGAATAAACCAGCGGCCAGACTTCATTTAGAAACCAGTTAAAACTGTCAATATTCGGTTGTCCGTATCCTCCAACCATCAGGCAGCGGCCAGACACCATCCGACGCCTTGCCGCATGAGTTGCGTTTAAAGAAGAACCTGTTGACATAGGCGCAGTTATAACACTACTATCCGGCAACATCTCTTTAAAAATCTCCGCATCTTCGGCTTGAATGGCAACAATAAAGTCAAACTTGGACAATTCTTTTTTTTCTTCAACTGGAGTCATTATTTCAGCGGCAGCGGAAGAAATTCCAAATTCTGCAAGAGATTGATGCCGACGGTGCACAACATCATGCGTGATTACTCCGGTCAATACTTTTTCCGGAATATTGAGTTGCTCTTTAAAATCTGCCAATCTCGCATAGTTGAAGATTAAGACATCGGGGCTGTCCGTTTTTAATAAGTTATTCACAAATTCCCTGCTGCCGGATTTGACTACGAAATGGTTAACGCCGCCTCTCTGCTGCTGAATAATTTTCTCCAGATGCTTATGAATAAACTTCGGCAAATGACGATAAATCAAGCACGGCGCCGCCAATAGCCAATTACGCAAAGCGAAGCGAATAAAAAAGCGTCTACCCCAACGATGGTTTCCAACAACTTCAACATCAACCTTGCGTGCAAGGTCTGCCGGGAGTAAATACCAGGGAACGGTTCCGTTAGGTGTATCAGATAAAATACAAAGCGTTATCTCAAAATCATTCATCGCAAGATAATCAATAATATCCAACACATAAGAACTACGTCCATCCGTACCCGGACACGGAAAAAAATCAGCTAATATCATGCATTTCATAGATTTATACTTTATAAGTTAACTACCTGAGAAATCAACGCTTGATTGCGACACATCAAACACCCTGGTCAGCCAGGCGATGCCGCTGACCGGACAATTTTGCCCAAAGAGACCTAAGGCGAGTTGGAGGCACATAAATACCATATTTCCAAAAACACCAAACCCGCGGGGTGCGCCGCCAATCTACCTTGCCGCAAGTATTTAAACGGCAAAAAACACGCCGATATTCCCAAACTTTCCTTACCTTGAACCATAATGGCAGTTTCGTGTAGGTAAGCAAATTACAAAAAATAAAAATAAATACATCGTTATTGTGCGCTTCTAAATCAGGATGCGAATCCATGAAATTGCGCCAGAAACAAAATGCATTACTTACTGAAGTCAAAACCTTTCTCCGCTGCTGATGCAAAGTCTGCTGTTTGGAGCCTGCCCGATGACGCCGGTAAAGCAACGGTTCATCCAGCCAGTGCAATTTATCCGTGAAAAAATCCAACATTAAAGAAAACACCATATCCTGCCCCGTCCAAATGTCCTCGGGAAAAAACAGTTCGGAATGAGCGGACAGCCAGTCACGCCGGAGCAGGCGCAACCAAGCGCCACACCCGGCAAACTTCAACCACGGCGGCGGAGGCTCAGAAACCAGTCGATACCCTTCGCCTGGAATATTGCCCGGATAAACATTCAAATAATTAATCATTACAATATCGGAACCGGTCTCCACTGCCTGGTTGTACATTCGCTCTAACGCATGAGAAGCCAGCCAGTCATCTGAATCAAGAATATAAACAAACTCGCCCCTCGCCATAGCCAACCCGACGTTGCGCGCCTGCCCAACCCCATGGTTTTTCTGGTGAACAACAGTTACTCTTGAATCTCGCGACGCATATTCATCGGCAATTTCACCGCACCGGTCAGGACTGCCATCATCTATTAAAATTATTTCAATGTCCCGCAAAGTTTGTTTTACGACGGAATCAAGACATTCCGACAAATATTTTTCAACTTCGTACATTGGAACAATAACTGAAACTAATAATTTTTCGGACATAAATCATATCCCATTATACAATTTAATTATAAAAATAAAAACACGAAGTCAGGAGTCAGCGTTTGACTGCGGTTCCCGCAGTTTTATCAAATAACAAACGAAAGACAAAAGTAAAAAGATAAAAGGTTAAGTTTTAAAAGAGGAGTCAGGAGTCAGGAGTCAGGAGTCAGCGTTTGACTGCGGTTCCCGCAGTTTTATCAAATAAGAAACGAAAGATAAAAGTAAAAAGATAAAAGTTTAAGTTTCAAAAGAGAAATAAGGAGTCAGCCTAAAACTTAAAACTTAAAAACTCGCTTCGCGAATCGTGCCTTATGGGCGTACTTAATTCGCGTTCGCTGCTCCTCGACTACGTCGATTCCTAAGCTCACGGGCTCGCGCTGCGAGCCTATGCCCACTTTCAACTTCCCTTACATTCCCGGATGAGTTCATCCAGAACGCCAATATGCCGGCTCATGGTATATTTTGCGGCTACTCGCTGTCGCCCAGCCTGCCCCAACTCCGCCGCCAGCAACGGCGCGTCCAGCAATTCAAGTATTCTTTCCGCCATTCCCTGCCAGTCATGCTCGTTCACCAGACATCCAGTTTCACCGTCAATGACAACATCGGCAATCCCGGCATGTCGCGTAGCAATAACCGGCAAGCCAGCCGCGCCAGCTTCCAGCACAGAAACCGGAGTTCCCTCGCTGTCGCCGTTGGCGGCAATAATTGAATGCTGGACAAACGCAAACGCATTCTGATATAATTTCATAACCGTATCATGCGTCACAGCTCCGGGAAACTCAACTGCATCACCGCAACCCAATGCAACTGCCAAATTCCGGCAGGTTTCCAGCAACGGACCGTTACCGGCCATTATCAGCTTCACTTCCGGATGCAGTTTATAAACTTGCGCGAATGACAACAACACATAATACGGCGCTTTTTTATCCACAAATCTCCCGATAGCAACAAATGTTTTATTGGTCATCACCGCAGGATTAAGCTCAAAAAAACTATCGTTCGGTCCGCAGGAATTCAGTACAATTTTCTCTTCCGGCGCTCCCAGAGCCAACAAATCGCCACGCATTTTAGTCGAAACTACAATAATCTTCGACGCGTATTCAAACATTTCACGGTATTTGACCGCATACTTATCCACCTCTTCCCGGCAGGACGCATCAACGCCGTGAAAATGCACCAGCAATGGAATTTTCAACGCCCGGCATGAACGCATACATTCCGCCCCGGTCGGGCCGTATTCCGCTAGAACAACCTCAATCCGCTCTTTTCGCAACGAACGCTGAAACGCATGCTGAATATCGTAATAATCTTGCCGCAAAAACAGTTTCCCCCATAAACGGAAAAATATTTTATGCAATCCACGGTTCAGCAATTTGCCGTCCAGATATTCCGGCAGCCTCCCCCAGTAATAATATTTCACCTGTCCGTTCAACAACTCGCGGTGTGCCTGAATAAACGTCTCGGAATACCCGTCCTTACTCGGACTGACTAAACCAATGTTTATATTATTTGTCATATTTCCTCCACTGTTGCCGACGTCTATTTTAAAGTCGACCTGACAACGCAAGTCAATTCTCTCTTTATTATATCAAAATCTTTAATTTTATTATGCAATTTGTGTACCGGAAGACAATATATACTTACAGCCCCGCCAACGATAAATTGTTCCAAATTGCAATGATGCTCAAAATAATGTTTCAACCCTTCAGGAAGTTTATCCATTACCTCAAGGAAAGATTCCTTGTCTCCACTCAACAAGGATTTAACGCCATATAACATAAATTTTCTCGCCCTGATCAAATCAAACTGGTATTTAGCTAAGGACTCTCTATAAACAAATGGCGTTCCTGATATTATTGAATTATCAGGCAATTCTGAATACATTTCATCAAAAATAATATCCATATAACCAGCAAATGCCCCGACATTTTTCCGGCTTATGCTGTTCCTGTGCTGCCGGTAAACCGCACCATTCTGACGTGAAGAAATTAAAATGTAGCCATGTCTAAGAATTCTCTGCCAAAACTCCCAATCCTCTACCCCCATAAGAAATGATTCATTAAAACCACCGAACTTTCTGACAATCTCAGTACTCAATATTGGACTGTGCACCATAAACGGACAATTCTCGCCGCAATGAAGAAAATCTTTTATTTCCCCGGACGCATCCAATTCAAAATCTTCGATTTGCGAAATTTTGCCTATTGTGTCATCCGCCAACACCACAATGTCGCAATAAACGCCGACCACACAAGAATCATTTCTGTGTTTAAGCCATTCACTAACTCGACGCAAAAGAGAATTATTCAACAAAAAATCATCCGCATCCAGAAAGGTCAGTAATTCTCCCCTGGCGGCCTCAATACCACTATTGCGGGCGGCAGACATCCTTTTGTTTTCCTTATGCCGGACAATTCTGAACCGCGCATCAGCAGCAGTCAGCTTTTCCGCGATGTCCTGTGACTTATCCGTAGAACAGTCATCAACGATTATGCATTCCCAGTTCCGGTAATTCTGCATCGAAATACTTGCAAGGCACTTCGCGATATAGCGTTCCTCATTGTACAACGGAATAATAATCGACACCAGCGGCCCCGGCTCAAGCATGAATTTGTCAGCAAGCCGTCGGTTTTCACGGTGATAACGAATGTATTCCAAACAATACCTGAAACTGCGTCGTTTGTGTTTCAGATAAAATTTAGGATTTATAATTTTTTTGAACAGTCCGTACCACATACTTTATTTACTTCCAGCTGTCGTCAGCTTCAATGGCTTTAAAATTCCTCTGACAACCGCTATTAGTTTATTTTCCAATCCAGGATTAACGCCAAATCGATTTTTCAGTGTCACCAATTTAGATTTTTCCCCTGAAATTTATCCACCTTTTTTCTTTTCCTTTAATGCTCCAAAGCAGAACCGGCGCAAACAATATATTGAACAGCCTGAACAATAAACCGCGCGGCGCAAAATTGCGGACACAATAAACCATTTCGGCTAATTGCTGCCGCTCATAAGCAAATATCAGTCTCCTTTGGAGTGGTATTCCATTTTTCTTTGCAAACGCATAGGCTGTCTGAATAGTCTCCAATCTCTGAATATCGTTATTTCCAATTGACTTACATTGTTCATGTAACACTGCAATGGAAAATACTTGAGAGATGATTTTACATTCAGCTAATTTGCAAAATCTCAACCATAATTCATAATCCATCGAATTAGGTTTGTCCTCGCGCACATATCCTCCAGCACGATGCCAAAGTTCTTTGCGCCAAAAAGTTGATGGTTGCGGACAAAACGCTCCTGCCGCATGACCGTAAACCCAGAAATTTAATATACTCCAGTTGTTATTCAAATGCGCTTGTCTTATGGACGTTTTACCACTAGACAACCAGCGAAATTCGATACTGCCAGCAACCCACTCGCAGTCCGGATGTTCATAAAAATACCGTCCAATTGTTTTTAACGTACCCGGCGTAAACTGATCATCACTATTCAGCCAGCAGAGTATTTCCCCGGTTGCTCGCTGGAATCCGGCATTAATTGCCGCCGATTGCCCCCCATCCGGCTGACTTTGCCAATACGTCAAATGTTGTTCGTATCGCTTAATAATTTCAACCGAATTATCCGTACTGCCGCCATCCATGATAATGTATTCTAAATCAGGATAATCCTGTTCCAGCACCGACTTGATTGTCTGCTCCAGGAACTGCCCTTGATTGTAGGACAGCGTAACTACGCTTATTTTAGGTAAGGTCATTTTTGCAACCTCTTTTTTATTTCATTCCAAACTGAATCAATCGATACTGCGGAAACGCAGGGATACGTTTCTGACAAATAAGGATTTTTATAACAGTGCCAATTACAGTTATAGCAATCCTTACGGCAGTACACTGCAATACTTTTCACGTCGGAAGATATACGTTCCGGATATGGATGAAAAAGACCATAATGTCCGCCGCCTAAAATGCATACGGAAGGGACACCATAACTTGCCGCAATATGCAATCCGCCACTCTCATTAGCTATAACAAGTGCGGAATATTTTATTATGTTGCAGAAGTTAATCAAGTTAGTCTTACCGCAACAGTTTACGACTGAATCCCGACTTCTCGCACCTGATATTATTTGTTCGGACAGCCTCTTTTCCCCGGCAGTTCCGCACAAAACTATTTTTAATTCAGGA
>JBAYVM010000083.1:0-8849 GCA_041674645.1 Victivallaceae bacterium
ATCGCCACTCCTGTATGAATAATACATTATCAGTTAAAATTCAATGAATTAAAAAAATCACGTCCGGCAAATTTGCCGGGTATAGTAATAAAATATAAAACCCGTGAGATTCAATATCTGATTGAGAAATTTTTGCTTTGTTATGCCTTTTAGCTGCCGGCAAATGAAAAATAAGCGAAATTACAAAAAATCCTGCCAGTAATTAAACTGGCAGGATTTAAAATTGATTTCAGAATTCAGCGCCAAAGGGATTAACCACGGGTATATTCCGGAGACAAGTTGAAAGTGGGCAAGCGGGAAAAGTTCTAAAGTTCTAAAGTTCTAAAGTTCTAAAGTTGTAAAGTTGTTAGGAGTTAAGTGTCATGACTTGAGGTTTTCGTTCCGTCAAAACCGCTTAGTAGCGCTAGGTTTAGCCTTAAACCGGCGAAAGACTGCCTCACGCGGAGGCGCGGAGAAAAAGGAAAAGGAAAGAGTTAACCACTAACGGGAACATTTATCCAGTAGTAATGAAGACTGGATAAAGAGTTTTAGGTATTAAGTTTTAGATGCGAGATAAATATATGAGCTACAGATTATTTGAAGAACTTAAGAGAATTGCTAAGATGCTTCACGCTTTAATTGTTTCCATAACACCTGACACTTAACACTTAATCCCTCTTTGTTAGCGCTGGTTAGTGGTTAAATAATCTTTCTTTCGCGCATTTTGATTAAAACGGTCTTGAGTTATGGATAATCTATTTTTTCCATTCAAATCTGACAGATGCAGGGGAGCTCGCAAGTTTCAATTTTCTTGCCTGCGCCTTCTGCTTGCGTGAAAGCTTTTTGTATGAATTGGCAATGGACCATAAATAGCTGTCAAAAGAAACTAGTTTAGGCGCCATATCCCTTTCCATACGATCAGGAAGAATGGGCAAATCAAAGTCAGGAACAGTATATTGCTGTTTTTTTCTTTTGTTCCAAAAAGGTTTTTAATTTTTCTTATCCCGACGGGATAACACGTTTATAGAATAATCCGGCAAAAAATCTGCGCCCCCGCACAGGGGACGCATTATATTTTTGTTGGTCTATAAACGTGTGACACCTCCGGCGTCAGTTACTTTATCAGGCCAAATTGGTCTATGCTTTGCGAGACGGGTCTTTATGCGAACGCAAAAGCAGGCGTTCAATCAGACGCGTTTACTGAGCGTTGATTGAAAAACGCATTGTCGCCGGTTCAGAAAAAAATAGCTTTCAGTCCTCGCTCAGGCCATCATGTTGGTCAACGCTTCAATCAAACGCGGCGCGGTATCTTCGCGCGGTCCGCCGTTCACAACTGGCAGGATTTCGTAACCGCCACGCGAGAAACATTCCGGCATTGGCACATAACCGCAACTTCCCATAGCGAGTGAAATCATAAAATTATATTTAAACGGAGAGCGTTTTTTCAACTCCAAGCCAATTTCCGTGAATGGTTCTCCCGGTAGCGAAGCAAAGATTAACTGGTCGCCGAGTTTTATAGTTATCAGCTTAAATGTTCTTTTTTTCCCGGAACAAATTTTGTTGTAGGCAATCATCTGTTCGGCGAAAAATCTAGCTACCGGACCTTCGCCGGTTGCAAGGCCTTCACTGGTCAGGTCTTTATTGTCGCATACGACACTTTCTTTGGCCAACACCGCTTTCGCTTTTTTTATTTCAGCTTCAGAAATCTTACGAAATGGAATAATGAAATCTTCAGTTTGAACGGTTATTTTGTCAAAAGTAACTGCTTTAAGCGAGTAAAGTTGCGATGCTATAATGCTGGCATAGCCTATGCCAATGCGGCAGGCTTCTCCGTAACGGGATTGCGGAATATTCCTGAACACATCAAAATGGTTGATATTGCCGGAACAGCCAATCAGTGTCAATACCGGAATATCATGTCCGGTAATGTTCTGAATTTCGCGTTCCATGCGTCCCGGCCAGTCAGCGGAAACCCAATCGCCGCCAATAGTATCCGTATGATTGACAATATTTGCGACGACAGCAATAATTATACCGTTTTGTTTAACCGACATAATCGAAATTTCCGAATCGACCGTGCTTTCCGGCTTGACAATATCCGGATTCAGTTTGCCGGGATTCGTCAAGACCGCGCCGTTTTTCATCCAGTACCGGCGGTTGTAGGCAAACGGATTATCATTAATGTTGCCGGCGGATATTTCTGCCGGTAGAAGATTAGCCAAAGCCTGCGCGATTGCGCTGACAGTTCTATGTTGCAATAAATCAAGATAACTGGAATCAGGGCTTGTGCCGAAAAATTTTTTCGCGACCTGTGGGCCCGTGTGAGTGTGAGTAGCGCTGAAAATCAGATTATCGCCGAAATCCAGTCCGCTGGCAGCTATCTTACGTTTGATACCTTTAATAATTTCTGCGGTCACAAAACATAAATCAAAAACTACCAGGCCGGTAACTGTAGAGTCATGTTCCAGCAATAGTACTTTTACATACAAATCGTCCAGCACTCCGATATTCGGTCTCGGATTAAAATATCCGGCCAGCGACATTCCTCTTGGCGGAGTAATAACTTCCCGACTGAAACCTGCTTTAGTCATTTTATTTCACCTTTATAATTTTTCCGCATTTACTGGCGGATTCATGTGCTGCCGCACATAATTTTAAACTGTGAACTGCGTCTTTTCCGGACATCGGAGTATTTTTTAATATTGATTCGGCATGATGTTCAATTACCGACTGATAGATATTCTTAATCTTATCCGGTTTAACATTTTCCTGCGTTTTGAATTTATCAAGTTCGAGCCGGATTTTGATTGGCTCATCGTCATGCCCGGAAAACTGAAACATGGTACAATATCCACGAAGCGCTGCATCTGAACCGTAAATTTCATAACCCAAATTTGACAGCGTGCCGCCAGCGCCGCCGCGCTGCTCACTGAATGCCACTTTCACTGAACCGTTCATTCCGTTCGCCATGGTAAATTTTATATATGCGCCGTCTTCAACCTTAATCGGCATCATTTTGGGCAGATAGACACAGGCCAGAGATGTAATTGCGCTGTCGAAAACAAATTCCGCCACATACATGCAATGGCTGGCGACATCGCCAATCGGACCGCCCATTTCCTCCACGCTCGAACAACGCCAGGTCGCGGCTTCCGCCGGATCATATCCGTAAGCAAATTCCATGTGAAAGCAGGAATCGTTGACAATTCCAAGCGTTCCTGACTTTACCAGTTCTTTAGCTTTTACATTCCACGCATTATAAATCATCATGTGGTCAACGGCCAGACTCAAACCTTGTTCTGCGGCGGTTTTCGCGAGTTTTTCAGCTTCATCAACTCGCGTTGCGACTGGCTTTTCAACAATGCAATGTTTTCCCGCCGCCATCGCCAGCGTGGCAATTTCCGCATGAGTAAGATTATTAGTGGCGATAAACACCGCCTGTATTTGCGAATCCGCCAAAACCGCTTCAACCGAGTTGTACCATTTCAAACCCAACGCTTCCACTGCGGCTTTTCTGGACGGATTCAAATCTGTCGCGCCGACCAGTTCTGCATTTTGCAAAGCGGCAAAACGCGCCTTGTCACAGGCAAAACCTTCTTTGGCAATCCGGTTCTCAGCAATGCCGCCAAAACCGATAATAGCATATTTAATCTTGCTCACGCTCAATACTCCAATTCATGTTACTAAGATAAGATAACGACATTTCCATAATCCTGAAAACGCCGTTATCAATTTACATCACTTTTCGCCGTTTAAAAATTATTTCATGTAAGCCGCGGCGACTTTCTTGAATGCGTCAACACAAGCCTGCATGTGTTCCGGAGTGTACACTGGATGCGGGAAGAATGACATCGTTCTGCCAGCCAGCCAGTTCGCTTTTTTGCAATCGAATGCGCTGTAGTCTATTTTGCGGGCTTTCGGATCTTTGAACGGATATTTTAATTCGCCAAAGCCGTTCTGTTCCTGATAAGCGCGTTCTTTATACATTTCCGGCCACAGCACGCCGTAACACGGAACGCCTTCAGCGCCAACCGCTTTCACGAACTCTTTCACGCTGCAAGTTAATTTGTCAGCATCAATGATAATCGGCACCCACCAGAACGCATTTTGACGTTCTTTTGTATCTACCGGCAATTTTATAACCAGGGGATGATTTTTCAGACCGTCCATAACAATTTTTGCATTGCGTTTACGATTCGCCAGATTCCAGGAATCAAGTCTTTCCAGCTCGCACAGTCCAATCTGTGACTGCATTTCAGTCATGCGGAAATTGAACCCGACGCGCTTGTGGATGTACATTAACTTGCCTTCCATCTCCAGCAGATTGAGGCGCTCTTTCACGTCATAACCGTGGTCGCGGAAAGAACGGCATTCCCAGGCCAGGTCATCATTATCAGTGACAATCATGCCGCCTTCGCCGCCAGTAGTGAAATGTTTGCTCTGACAAAAACTGAAACAACCGGCATCGCCGATAGTTCCAACTTTTTTGCCTTTATACACGCCGCCGAAACACTGCGCACAGTCTTCAATGACTTTCAGATTGTGTTTCTTCGCAATGGCCATAATCGGTCCCATATCAGCCACCACGCCGTAAAGATGAACAGCAATAATCGCCTTGGTGTGTTCATTTATTAACGCTTCAATTGCGTTCGGATCAATGGTGTGGTCATCTGTAACATCCGCGAACACTGGAAGCGCTCCGGCCTGCATGATACAGAAAGAAGAGGCAATAAAAGAATAGCTCGGGCAGATTACTTCATCGCCGGGGCCAATGCCAAGTGAAGCAACTGCAACATGCAGCGCCGCCGTGCCGTTGGAAACGCTGATGGCATTTTTTGAACCATTCCATTTCGCCCAGGCTTTTTCGAATTGCTGACCAATCGGTCCTGTCCAGTAGTTGACTTTGCCGGCGCGAAGTGGTTCCATGGCTTTCTGAATCGTGGATTCTTCAAATGAAGGCCACATGGGAAATTCGCCGTTGAATACTTTCGCTCCGCCTTTAATTGCCAGTTCTGACATTTTAAAACTCCTTTTTTGAACAATTTATTGTATAATACTATCGTAACAGGATTTAAACAATTATATTATAACTGATGAAAGTGCTTTGCTCCAATACAAATAAGTTGTTTATAGTTACTGATAAATTGTAAAAAGTTACTGATTATGGAAGATTTGAGAAAAATACCGATTGTCAGGCAGCAACACCCGGATATCTCGCCACTGGTTCCGTTTGATGTTATTCGGGAATATCGTTATCAGCCGATGAAAAGATTTGAAGCTGATATGCATTATGCGTTGCAGTTCTGCATCATGCTTCACGGTAGCGCCGAAGTTGTTTTTGATGGATTCCAACGGGAATACCAGGCCGGAGAAATGTGGTGGACCATGTTCTGGGAACCTCACGCCTATCGTTTTTCCAGCAGAAGAAATTTTGCGGTAACGGTGAATATTGACCTGGATCAGCTCGGCAACTGCGATCCTTTCGGCGAATGCAACTGGCTGCTGCCGTTTGTTCTCATGCCTTCGGAACGTTATTGTCCGCCGGACGCGGTTTCGCGGGAAAATATTTGGAATGCCGGCAGAAAACTTTTTAAGCTATGGCACAAGCGCGAGTCTAACTGGAAGCTTGAATGTTGGTTGCTGATTCATCAGCTTATTCTCACCGCCTGTAAAAACAAAAGCGGTCAGAACAGTTCGCTGGAACTAACCGGCGGCTTCAAAAAAATCAAAAAAGCCGTTGACCTGGTAAAAAGCGCTGTCGGTCGCCAGCCGTCATTAACTGAAGCCGCAATGGCCTGCGGCTTGAGTCCAAGCCGTTTTTCCGAAGTTTTCCGCCAGAATACCGGAGTAAGTTTCGGTAAATTCGCCGCACGCGCCAGATTATCGTTCGCCGCGAACGATTTAAAAAGCGGCACCCTGGCAATTGAAGAAGTCGCGGAAAAATGGGCATTCTTTGACAACAGCCATTTCTGTCACGCATTTAAAGAATTGTACGGCTGTACACCAATCCAATTTCAAAAAAAATCTTCCAGTTGAACCGTATGTCTTAGCTTCCGGCATCAACAGAAACCCCTGCAAATAAACACTGCGGGTGAAAACCGCAATTCCGTGTTGCTGCACCAGCGGGAAAAATTCATCAAACCGTTTATTCAGAACATTGTGAGGCAACTGAATGTATTTGATGCCTGCCGCAATCACATCCTTGCAACAGCGATTGGTATTCAGAGAAATCCCTCCGCCACCAATCAGGCCTTGCTTCTCCAAGCGGATCGGAACAGCCTACTGCTTTTTGTTTTCCTGGTAAAACTCAATAAGTTCTTTCAGGTTTAACTTATAGTAGGGCATAAAACACGCCGGATCTTTTTTGCCCGCATCGGAAAAATAAAAAGTTAATGATTCAGGCAGGAAAACGGCATTGTGTAAATTAGAATTCATTGCTACGGGACACTTGATAATCTCAATCATTTTTTCCGCGTCGATTTTTCCGAAATTATCATGTAAACGTTTTCCGAGAAGTTTGCTGCGTTCATCACCTGAAATGTAAACGCAGTTTTCCGGCACTGGCGGCAAGAGTTTATTTTGTTCGCCAGGCTTGAGAATTTCAAGAGGTGAACCGCTAATTGCGGCAATACCACACATGCTTTTATTTTTGTCGGATAAAATATAATAGTAATCGCAAGTTAAAGGTGTTTTTTTCATGAGGGCGACGGCTTCTTCGACGGTTGCGCATTCCTCCATGACGCGCCGCATCATGAAGCTCATCGGTAAACCATCCCATTTGCCTTCGCCACGTCCGCCCATCTCGCCCATTGCCAGTCCTTTTTCATTCATTGCCGTTACCGTTCCTAACATCCCGGCATAACTTACGCTTACCCAGTTATTGTATTTTTCCGGCATGAAAACCATTAGCGCGGCATAATTCTGGAGATTTACATCTTTCATATAATCCAGTACGCGGGCATGGACAACCTGTCCATTCGTTGTTGCTGATTTGCATACTGCGACACCGCTGCAATGGAACATTTCGGGGAAATAATTCAGCCTGCGTCCTGAGTCCGCCGTAATCCCAGCGGCTTTGGACATGGCATCGCATTCGGTCAAAAAACGTCCGGGGATGAAAGGGGTCGTTCGGTTTATGACTTCTTGTATACGGGTGAAAAACCAGTCGTCTTTCGTGAGCATGTACCCTGCTGCGACTACCAGGACAGTTTCTTCCATACTTTTAATATCTGATTTGAGTAGTTGTCCGTGAGCCTGTCCCATTTGTTCGGAAGAACCTTCGATAAAAAGGACGGTTTTCCTATTTTTATATTTGCACAAGATACCGTGGCCGTTATCGGCACGCCCGGTGACGGTTAAATTTTCCTGTTTTTCCGCGAATAAGAATGAGCAGACAAATAGTGCTGAAATTATTGATAATATTATTTTTCTCATTTTCTAAATCCTTACTTTTAGGTCTTGCTAACAGCAAAATTAATTAAAGCCGCAAACATTCTATCGAGGTTGTATTGTTTCACTTTTACGATTTTTCTCCCTTCTTTATCCTCCGGACTGAATATGCCGGGTGGGGCCGGAGCTTCTAAATCCCATTGGGTGAAAATTATTTCAGCCGTAAGTTTTCCGGAATTTACAAGGATTTTTCGTGGTGTTTCACTTGAGGCGTTTAGATAAATTTCAGCCTGGATTCCTTTCCCTTCAATATTCACATAACGCTGTCCGTTAATGTCGCGTTTTATTTCTATTCTGACCCATTTGTCAAGCGGGGCAAGCATGCCGCTGCTGCCCATGGCAAAAATTCCGGTCATAAATTGTTGAAATTGTGTAATTTGCGGCACAAAATATTGAGAGGGGAACGAATCTTTCAGCCGTTCCAACTCTCCCGAGTACAAAGTTCCTTTACCGGATAAAATCCACGGAGCCGGATCACATCCCAAAGCTAAATGCTGTATTGCCCCACCGAGAGGAGATACCTTAAGATTAAGTAACAATTTAAACTGTTTTTCATCACCGCGAATTATGTCCGTGGAGCCATTGAACAAAACTTTGCCAATATGATCTTTTACATTGACTGTTGCACATATATAAATACATTTGCCGCGCGGAGCCTTGAACTCAAACAGCTTATAAAACTGCGTGAAAACATCTTGAATAATTTTTTTGTCTTCGGGAAGTTTTTCCGGCTTCCGTGGCGGAACAGTATTGTCGGTAAAAAAGCTTGTAAGGCGGTCCAATATTTTGGGCAAAGCGGCAATTGCGGTATAGTGCCCCAAGCCCGGGAGCACTATATTCTTGCCAATCAATCCACATGCTTTTACAAGTTTTTGGGAACAGGCAGAAGGTATTATCTGATCATTTTCGGCGTTGACAATCATTAAATTATTCTGCTTTGCGAGTTTCTGTAACTCTTTGGTATTGTTCAGTGGTTCGATTTTTTCGAGAACAGTTTCAAGAAATTCACGGTCTTCAGGAGATGCGTTGTCAATAGCCTCACAAATGTTTTTAGTCTCTCGCGAAGCATTGTAGATGATTGCATGCAGGTCGCCTCCGGCTAATAAAATAGCCGCTTTATGTATGCGTGCATCATTGCCGGCAGTAGCACTGGCGATAAATCCCCCCATGCTGATACCTGATATACTGACTTTATCGGGATTTATTTCCGGACGGGAAAGCATGATGTCAACAGTCCGGCGGGCATCGAGTGGCGCTTCAAGCAGTGCCTGCCCGAATATTCTGCAACCGTGCGGAGAACTTAGAATGGCCGAGCGTGAGCCTATCTGACACCGATCTGCAAACAACGGAAAATGGCACATCATCGCCGGAATTCCGTTAGAGGCCAGATGCGCACAAATAATATTTGTCAAAGCTCCATC
>JBAYVM010000084.1:0-8771 GCA_041674645.1 Victivallaceae bacterium
AATAAGTTCTTCGCGCAGTTCCTGGTATTTCAAATACGAATCTTTATTGATGGAAGCAACCATTTTCCCCATGACCGGAATTACTGGAATTGCCTCCAGCCCGTTAACTCTGGCAACTTCTTCCGCCAAATCAGCTTCACGTTCCAGGTCAAGGCGGAACAGCGGCGGCGTCACCAGACATTGTTCGCCGGTAATATCTAAAACATCAAGATAAAGCTTACGAAAAATATCAACTATCCGGCTGTTTGACATGTCAATGCCAATCAATTTGCGAATCCGGTCGAACCGGCAAACAATTACTGGCGGTT
Source organism: Victivallaceae bacterium (assembly GCA_041674645.1). GTDB lineage: Bacteria > Verrucomicrobiota > Lentisphaeria > Victivallales > Victivallaceae > JBAYVM01. The sequence goes on from JBAYVM010000084.1 coordinate 309, forward strand.
GTGGTTTTGCGCCGCAAACATCAATCAGTTTCGAAGTCAATGTTCCACCAGCCAATTCCAGAATCAGCGCGGTCGCCCGGTCGCTGGCAGTTTCCAGCATATTCCAATCAATGCCGCGTTCAAACCGGTATGATGAATCGCTGGAAATTCCCAATTCACGGGAAGTGGCACGAATATTGGAAGAGAAGAACGCCGCGCTTTCCAGCAACACATTAACTGTTTCACCGGTAACGCCCGAATCAAGTCCGCCCATCACGCCAGCCAGCGCGACCGGTTTTTGGGCATCTGCGATAACCAGATGTTTTGTTTTCAGCTCCAGTTCCGAGCCATCCAGAGATGTGAATTTTTCACCATCGGTTGCGCGCCGGACGACAATACGCTGTTCAGCCAGTTTGTCTAAATCAAACGCATGCAACGGGTGTCCAAGTTCCATCAGCACAAAATTAGTAATATCGACAATATTGTTAATCGGCCGCAGGCCGATACTCAACAATCTTTCCTTCAGCCATTCCGGGCTGTCATGAACTTTGACATTGCGAATAATCCGGGCCGTGTAGCGCGGGCATAATTCTTTATCTTCAACAGTGACCAAGTTTTTTTCTGAATCAGTTCCAGATGGCGCTGGCAACGTAATTTCCGGCATAACGGCGACAGTATTCAACAGGCAGGAAACATCGCGGGCAATGCCCCAATGAGAAAGCCAGTCGGGGCGATTCGGAGTTACTTCGACTTCAATCATAGTATCGCCGGGATGAATTTCCAGTAACGATGTGCCGGTTTGGAGATGTGCCGGAAGTTCCAGCAAGCCAGAGTGATCACCCGCCAGGCCAAGTTCCATGGCGCTGCATAACATGCCGTTGGACTCGACACCGCGGAGTTTTGATTTTTTTATCGCAAATTCTTTGCCGCTTTCTGAGTCAACAAATACCGCGCCAATCGTAGCCAACGGAACTTTTTTCCCGGCATCGCAGTTAGGCGCGCCGCAAACAATTTGTAATTCCTCTTTGCCGTCGAAAACCCGGCAGACGGACAGTTTATCCGCGTCCGGATGCGGCTTGCGTTCCAGGATTTCCGCCACGACCACGCCTGCGGGAACCGTGCGCTTTTCTTCAATGGCTTCAACTTCGATGCCGGCCATAGTAAGTTTTTCGGCCAGCACCTTCAGTCCGCACGATATGTCCACATACTGCGATAACCAATTGTATGATATGTTCATATTACAACCTTTCAGGTTTAGTTTCAAAATAAGCAACACACAACGAATGCAATCTTATTGAGTTGCTCAATTCCGGTAATTCAGCTTAGAATTGCTCCAAAAATCTGACATCGTTCTCGTAAAGCCAGCGGATATCGCTGATGCGGTAACGTAACATCGCCAGCCGTTCAATTCCCATGCCGAACGCATAACCGCTCCATATTTCCGGATCATAACCGACTTGCTTCAGAACATTCGGGTCAACCATACCGGCGCCGGCAATTTCCAGCCAGCCGGACTGTTTGCAGACGGAACAGCCTTTGCCTTCGCACATGATGCAGGAAAAATCATATTCAACGCTGGGCTCAGTAAACGGAAAAAAGTGCGGACGCAACCGGATTTTTACCTGCGGTCCGAACAATTCATGAGCAAAAGTCTGTAAAATACTTTTCAGGTCAGCCAGAGAAACATCTTTATCAATGTACAAACCTTCAATCTGGTGAAAGTTCATGCTGTGAGTGGCATCGGGGGTGTCCCGGCGGAAACAGCGTCCCGGAGCAACAATTCTGACCGGCGGCTCCTGGCTTTCCATAACCCGGATTTGCACCGGTGAAGTCTGAGTGCGGAGCAAACGTCCGTCTTTAAAATAAAATGTGTCGCCCGGATCGCGTGAAGGGTGGTCAGCCGAGAAGTTCAACGCGTCAAAATTATGATAAACGGTTTCCAGTTCCGGACCATCGGCAACAATGAACCCCATGCGGCGGAAAATCGCCACGCAATCATCAATGGTTTTCGTTACCGGATGTTTTCTGCCAAGCGTCCATTTTCTTCCCGGCAGGGTCAAATCCAGTTCTTCGGCGGTGCTGCTACCGCTTTCAAGGCGGCTTTTTGCGGCCTCCATCAACTCCTGAAATTTATCTTTGCCGACATTAAATGCAATGCCAACAGCTTTACGGTCTTCCGGCGGAACACTGCCCATTTCTTTGCCCAGGGCGGGAAACAAACCTTTCCGTCCGAAGATTTCAATTCTCACTTCTTCGATTTCGGCATCCGACACGGCATTCGCCAGTCTGGCTTCCGCATCGGCAATCGCCAAATTAATTTTCTCAACAATTGGATTCGACATGATTGACCTGCATAATTATTAATTCAGGTTATACTAAAATGCCGCCGCCGACCGGCGACAGAATCTATAATCGTTCCAGTACAAAAAAAAGCTTGAAAGGGGAGCACAGGCATCCACTTCCAAGCTTCTGATTTCTGGTCAACAGTTTACCCGGCCTGTGTAACTCTTTCCACCAGAGCTTTAAACTCCTGGGGCTCAGAGACTGCCAGATCGGCAAGAACCTTGCGGTTCAATTCGATGCCGGCTTTCTTCAGACCGTTCATAAATTGACTGTAATTAGTGCCGTGCATTCTGCATGCGGCATTAATTCTGATTGTCCACAATTGACGATACTGACGCTTTTTCTGCTTACGTCCAACATACGCATGAGCCAACGCTTTGTCGACTGCATCATACGCGGTACGAATCTGCTTACTGCTCGCGCCGTAAAAACCTTTTGCTCTCTCCAGGACGCGTTTGCGTCTTTTTCTGGAAGATACTGCACATGTTACTCTAGCCATGTTTTACCTCCTGATTACAGCTTACAGACCGTAAGGCAGCGCAGCCTTAATCCGTTTGTTTTCAGCACTGGATACGGCCCCATCATGTCTCAGATGGCGTCTGCGTTTGGCACTTTTGCCGGTCATGAGGTGACGGCGTCCGGCTTTGTAATGGCGGAATTTGCCAGTGCCGGTCATTTTGAGCCGCTTAGCGGCACATTTTCTTGTCTTCAACTTGGGCATCGTTAGTTTCCCTCCTGTATTTCTTTAAAGGATTAAACTGTTAAACATCTGAAGCGGCCGATGCCAGCCTGTTTCAGTGCTTGCCCCCTTTGGGAGCAAAATTGACGGTTATATTTCTGCCCTGCAGTTTGGGTTTCGAATCGGCCTCGCCGCATCCTTCCAGATCAGCGATTACGCGTTCGATAAGCTCAAAGGCCATATCCTTGTGAGCCATCTCCCTACCACGGAGCATCAAAGTGACTTTTAATTTATACCCTTTTTCCAAAAATTCAAGCGCATGTGCCAACTTATAGTCATAATCGTGGGCATCGATATTGACATGGAATTTAACTTCTTTATTCTTCTGGGCAATATTATTCTTACGCTGAGCTCTGATGTTTTTCTTTTGTTCGAACTGAATTTTGCCAAAATCCATAATTCTCAGGACTGGCGGTTCTACCTGATCAGCTACAATCACCAAATCAAGCGCCGCTTCAACAGCCTTGGCTCTGGCATTTACAAGTGACACAACACCAACTTGTTCTCCATTCGGGCCGATGAGACGAACTTCTTCCGCCGTGAATGAACGATCTCCGGGTTTTAACAGCTTAGCGATATTAACGCCCTCCAATTTGTTATTTTTTCCTGCTGAATCCTCAATAAATTAAGGAACTATACAAGGAATTTTAATATAGACTAACATGTTTTATTATCAACTTCAAATCGCATTTTTTCAGCAACTTCGGTCAAAGACATTTCTCCAACCTGTCCTTCATTGCGATTTCTCACCGCTACAGTGCGGGTTTCAACCTCGCGCTCGCCGATGATTAACATGTACGGTATCCGGTCATTGCGAGCGTCTTTAATTTTTCCACCAACACTCGCGGAGCGGTCATCAAGCTCAACTCGCAGGCCTTTCGCCCGGAGTTCCGCATAAACTTCGCGCGCAAATTCATGCTGGCGTTCAGTAATCGGCATGACTCTGCCTTGAACCGGAGCCAGCCACAACGGAAATGCGCCCGCATAATGCTCGACCAGAATTCCGAAAAATCGTTCAATTGAGCCGAACAACGCGCGATGAACCATAAACGGACGGTGTTTTTTGCCATCTTCACCGATATAAGTCATGTCAAAACGTTCCGGCAGATTGAAGTCGAATTGAATCGTGGAAGTCTGCCATTCACGCCCGATTGCGTCTTTTACTTTCAGGTCAATTTTCGGGCCGTAGAACGCGCCGCCGCCTTCGTCAACCTCACACTTCAGACCACATTTTTCAACCGCCCGCTCCAGAGATACCAACGCTTTTTCCCAGCGTTCCGGCTCGCCAACGGCTTTTTCCGGGCGGGTGGCGAGATAAGGTTTAATATCGGTAAATCCGAAGGCGTGCCAGACTGACAGACTGAAACGCAACACTTCCGCAATTTCGTCTTCAATCTGTTCCGGGGTACAAATGATATGCGCATCATCCTGAGTAAAACCGCGCACCCGTAGCAAGCCGTGAAGAACGCCGCTTTTTTCGTAGCGGTAAACAGTTCCCAGTTCCGCCCAACGCAACGGCAATTCACGGTATGAGCGAAGATTTGATTTGTAAATTTCGATATGGAATGGGCAGTTCATCGGCTTGACAAAATAATCAGTTTCATCAATGTTCATCGGGGAATACATGGCATCTTTGTAAAAATCCAGATGTCCGCTGGTCTGCCACAAATCGCTGCGCCCAATGTGCGGAGTGTACAACATGTCATAGCCGTTTTTATAATGCTCTTCGCGCCAGAAAGATTCAAAGGTGTTGCGAATGAACGCGCCTTTAGGATGCCAGAGCACCAGGCCAGGGCCGACATTCTCAGAAAAACTGAACAGGTCAAGCTCTTTGCCCAACTTGCGATGGTCGCGTTTTTTCGCTTCCTCAATCTGTTGCAGGTAATTATGCAGCTCTTCTTTACTGGCAAACGCAGTTCCATAGATGCGTTGAAGCATAGGATTCTGTTCGTTGCCACGAAAATATGATCCGGCAATCGACAACAGTTTGAACGCGCCAATCTGTCCGGTATGTTCAACGTGCGGTCCGCGACAAAGATCGCTGAAATTTCCGCACTGATAAAAAGTTATTTTACTGCCGTCTGCAATATCCGCCAGACGTTCCAGCTTATAAGTTTGATTTTTTGAGGACAAAAGCGTCTGCGCTTCCGTTCTGGACAATTCACTCTGAACGAACGGCAGTTTCTGATTGCAGAGTTTCTGCATCGCTTTTTCAATTACTTTCAAATCATCAGGCGTCAAACGATGGGTCATGTCAAAGTCGTAATAAAAACCGTCATCAGTTGATGGTCCAATATCAAATTTAGCATCCGGAAAAAGTTCCTGTACTGCCGCCGCCATCAAATGAGCCGCGCTGTGCCTGATTGTTTCAAGTGAATAACTCATATTTAAATCATCCCTGTTTAGTTTGCAATGCCAAACACATTATCTGCCGGCAACCGGCAGTTCCGCATTGTTGCCCTGCAAAGTTACTATATGTAAAATTAAAAATTAGTTCTAAAACAGCTCAGGCTGTTCGGGTGGCGGGGTGATTGTATCCCGCACCGGAGCAAAAGATTTGCGATGAATTTCACATATCCCGCACTGCTTTAACGCCGCCAGATGTTTTTTCGTTCCGTATCCCTTATGCTCTTCAAAGCCGTATTCCGGAAAACGTTCCCCAAATTTCACCATCAACTTATCGCGATAAACTTTCGCCAGAATACTGGCGGCCGCAATACTGGCGGATTTAGCGTCACCCTTTACCACATATTCAGCCGAAATCTCTATTTTCGGCAACTTGTTGCCGTCAACCAGCACATAATCAACCTGCTCCAACTGGCTCAACGCCCGTCGCATTGCCTCCAGGGAAGCCGCCAGAATATTAATCCGGTCAATTTCCGCCGCGTCAATTTCCACAATCGCGTACTGAACTCCGGGAACGTTTAAGATTGCTTCCCGCAACTCAATTCTCCGGCATTCCGACAGTTGTTTTGAATCGTTGACTGCCGGTATCATACTGCTCTTAGGGAAAACCACCGCTGCTGCCACTACCGGTCCAGCCAGCGGCCCGCGACCAACTTCATCGACTCCTGCAATAAAAGAAAACCCCTCAGCCCATTTTTGTCGTTCAAGGGTGAGGAGTTTGTCTTCTGTGGAAAGAAATTCCATTGTATCTCAGAGAGCGAAACTTAGCGACTAAATCTTTGCTCTTTAATTTTAGCGGCCTTGCCGATTTTATTTCTGAGGTAATACAGTTTGGCGCGTCTTACCAGACCCTTGCGCACGACTTCAATTTTATCGATACGCGGGCTGTTGATTGGGAATACACGCTCGACTCCCTGTCCTGAAACAACACGTCTGACAGTGAAGGTTTCTTCAATTCCAGAGCCCTTCTGAGCGATTACGGTACCGGTAAAAGCCTGTATGCGCTCTGTGGTGCCTTCGACAATTTTGACGTGTACTTTTACGGTATCACCGATACCAAATTCGGTCACATCCTGTTTCAGTTGTTCGTTTCTGATTTTATCCAGTATGTTCATTAGCTTGCCTCCAAGTTTTAATGTTCTGTAAATTATTGTTTTTTCAGCAAATCCGGTCTCCGCAACCTGGTCTGCTCTTCCGCCTGCTGTTTTCGCCAGGCGGCGATTTTTCCGTGATCACCGGATAACAATATGTCCGGTACTTTCAATCCACGATATTCAGCTGGACGGGTGTACTGCGAATATTCCAGAAATCCATCAGAAAATGATTCATCGGCGCTGGATTCATCACAGCCGAGCGCGCCAGGCAACAACCTGACAATCGCATCGGTCATAACCATTGCGGCCAGATTACCGCTGGTTAACACATAATCTCCAATAGAGATTTCCCGGTCAATCAACCCGGTGCGAACTCGTTCATCCACACCTTCATAATGCCCGCAGACGAAAATCAAATGTTCATGCCGTGATAACTCAACGGCTGTCTGCTGACAGAAACGCTCACCCCGCGGAGAAGTTAAAATCACCAGCGACTTCTCCGTTTTCAAATCTTCAACCGCTTCAAACAGCGGCTCCGCTTTCATTAACATCCCGGGACCACCGCCATAAGGCTTGTCGTCAACTGTGCCCCGCTCGTCATGGGCGTAATTTCTCAGGTTAACGGCGTTAACCCCGACCAAACCATTTTTAATCGCCCGGCCAATTATACTTTCGCTGAACGGCCCGAAAAAGCTATCAGGGAAAAGCGTTATAATATCAATTTGCAAATCAATCAACTACCTCGACTGTAACCCGTTTCTGCAGACGACCGGCAGCTCCGCTTACCAGAGAACGAATTGACATAATCGTCTTTCCGCGTTTGCCGACAATCTTGCCGATATCTTCTTTTTTACAGTCTATTTTGATAATATTCGAATCTTTGCCGATTTCAGAGCTAACTCTGACCGCATCCGGATAATCAACCAAAGCACGAACAACATAATCCACGAAGTTTTCCAAGTCTCTAATGCCTTTATCCGCATTTGAAGACTTGCTGCTGGCGGCAGGAGCGCTGCTGCCAGTAAAAAGTTTCAGAAATGACTTTAACACTGTCAATATCCCTTTGTAAATAATTTTAATGCCGACCTAAAATCAGGCATTATTCTCGGATTCAGGAGCAGGAGCAGCAACTTCTGCTTCGGCAGCGACTTTTGCTTCAGCGGCAGCCTTGGCCTCAGCTTCAGCAGCGGCCTTGGCATCTGCTGCGGCTTTTGCTTCGGCAGCAACTTTGGCTTCAGCGGCAGCTTTTGCGTCAGCAGCAGCTTTGGCTTCGGCGGCAACAGCAGCTTTAGCCTTGGCAACAGCTTTTCTCGATGGTTTGCTGACTCTTACTTTGTCGGCAAGCTTGATTCCGCCTTTAGCGCGCTTGATTATCGCATCAACAGTTTCGCTGGCGAGAGCGCCGCAAGACTGCCAGTATTCAACCCGTTCCAGATTAATGGTTTCGTCTTTGCTATTCGGATCATAATAACCCAATTCCTCAATAGCGCTTCCATCTCTGGAGGAACGCTGATCCATTACCACAATTCTGAAACAACTTCTGTTTCTTGTGCCAGTTCTTTTCAACCTGATTCTAACAGCCATACTTTTTAACCTCTTTGTTTCTACAAACTACTTTTTAATATCCATTTTCCCGATTTTTCCGCCACGCCGCGAAGCCAGCTGCGTTATCAAAAATCTTCGCCGCCCGGCAGAAAACCGTGTTGTCACAACAAAACTTTTTCTTTCAACATCTAAAAGAGCCTTTAATATATAGGGTCATCTTTATCCTGCAAGGCTTTTGCCCTTTTTTTTTGAATAATTTTTAAGTTTCCAGCTGAAATTGAACCTCAACAACGCCGTATTTGCCGAAATTGACGTGTCACACAAGCTTTAGTTTAGCTGTTTCGCGATGAATTGGCG
>JBAYVM010000085.1:0-8712 GCA_041674645.1 Victivallaceae bacterium
ATAATAGAAATCGTTACGAGGAGTTCAATAAGGGTAAAAATTGTGATTTTTTTCATAAATATATCCATAAGATTAAGGGTACACACAAATTCAATTCCGGCAGAATGCGGGAATTGTTTTAATTATAAACAGTAAGTCATACCGGTAATCCTGGAGGAGCGCGCGAAGAATGCAGAAGATTAATTTTAACAAAAACAAAGATTGGAGAAAACAACGAGCAAAGGTTCTGACAATCACAACCGATAGCTGTTTTTTGAATAGAGATACAATATTTAAGGAGCGCCGAGGAACAAATCGGACAGGTAGTTTCATGATGGTCAAACGCAACTGCATGCGTCAAAAATGGCGCCTCAACGCCAATCAGCGGTCTTACGTCGCAGTCGTCAGAAGCACCACAATGTTCGTGAAAGACAGGATGCAAAACATCCGCAAACAGCAACAAGCTCCAGGCTGCCAGCAACATCGTGTTTCTGATTGTACTTAAATTTATCATCCAATCCTTGTTCAAATCAAACTGAAATTATTAAGTTTTTCATTTGAGCTAATTGTAAAAGTATTAAAAAAATTTATCTGGTAAATATAGAAAGAAAGTTCGAGTTAATCTCAAACGCTAAAATAAGAGATTTAAATGAACAATCTATCAAAGTTGTAGTTTAATATGCCAAGCCGATTTTTTCCAATACAGGAAGAAGAGATTGGCGAAATAACTGTTAAATTGCAGGAGATTATACAGATTATAGAGTTGGTAAAACCTTCACATTTTGTGAGCAGGCTTTAAGCTGGCGCTGACTTGGACGGCGGATAAAAAGCCGTAGAAAAAATGTATCGGGCACGTCAAAACGGTTTTAGTGCGCAAGAAAAGTATTTTTTAACGAAAGTAGCCAAAGGGTTGTTAAATTGGCTCATTTTTTATGCCTCAAGGGTTACGAAAACGCAATACCATTCCCGCCTGACCGGTCATTACTCGCTCGCCCAGCCGGGCAGCCATAACGGCAATTGCATTTTCACCCGTGCAGTGACATGGAATAACGAAATCCGGCGACCATTCCAGCAGCTTATCGCAGGTTTTCTCCAGTCGTTCATTCGACGCGTTAAGCAAATGCATGCCGCCGATAATTCCGCGTATCCGCATATCACCGCTGAGTTTACGAATATATTCGACCGTATTCACGAGTCCGGAATGACAACAGCCGAGGACAATTACCAGTCCGGTTGAAGTGGTTATCCATAAAGCCATGTCGTCAATAATTTGGTCCGGCAGTTTTCCTTCCGCATCAAGAAAAAACGGGCCGCCGACATCTTCGAAGCTGGTGAGGCGGGGAATTTCACCCGTCAACCGGACATTCTTGAAGATTCCGCGCGGAGCAACAACATGTTTAATGAGATTCTGCGGATGAGCAGTAAGCACCGCCACGGCAGCTTCCGGCATGGAAATCTCTCTGACCGGTTTATCTGGATGGAGACTGTATCGCCTTGCCGTCACCGCCGGATGGTGAAACATTTTGATGCCCGGATTGATTCGCAATAACTCAGGAATTCCGCCGGTGTGGTCATAATGTCCATGGCTCAGAACCAACATTTCCGGACGCGCCAGATTAATATTCATTGTTTTGGCGTTGGCGAACAGCGCGTTACTCTGACCAGTGTCAAAAATAATTGAATGTCCTTCAATCTGAATCATAAACGCCAGACCGTGTTCAGTATCCAGACCGCAGTCTGAAAGATTATCAACCAAAATGGTTATAGATAAATTTTTCATTGACATAATCAGCTCGACGCTCCGTTTTTTTCGTGCAAAGTTTTGGCGGCCAATTCGACGCATCCGGCGCATGAAATCTTTCCCGCGCGGCGGATTTCCCGGCATTTACTGGAACTGGCATGAACGATAAAACTTTCATGCAGCGACTGACGAATTTCATCATTTTCCGCCAGTTGCAATGCCGCGTGCAATGCTCCGCAAATGCCATCCTCCGCTCTGCCGCCGCCCAGTTTTCTTGCAGCGGTAATCTGTTCATCCCTTACCTGATTTTTATCCTGAAAACCGCGCAAAATACTTTGTGCGCAGTTTAGTTTTTCTTCTTTATATGCTTTCAATGACTTTCCAACCGGCATACGGCTTGTTCTCCTTCCATTATTCTGATGAATTTTGCCGAGGCGGTTGCCATCGGCCGGTTATTTTTCCGGATTTCCGCTTTCATGACATAAAGCGGAGCTTTTACGGATTGTATTTTAGCGCGCAGCTCCAACTCCGACGTTGCCGGTATGGGATGGCGGAAACGGATTCTCAAATCTCCAGTTACCGCTTTTACGCCATGTTGGAACAGGCAGTTAGTCATGGCGGAATCCAGCAAAGCAGCAATAACGCCGCCGTGCAAAATTCCGTCGTAACCCTGCAATTCGTTCCGGCCCTGAAACAGGCCGGACACTTCCCCGGCTTTGCCAGGGGTGAAATGCAACTGCAAGCTCCACGGATTCTTATTTCCGCAGAGCAGACAGTTGGCATGAGGATGTCCGTCTTGCATTTTAGTGATCGCAGGTGTTGGGTCCGGAAGCCAGCGTTCCAGCCAGATAATCCGTTACCAGCGTTTCCGGTTCTGCGGCTGAAGCTCCGACAACAACTTCGATATTGCGTTCCTGAAACAACGCTTGAGCGCGTTGTCCCATGCCACCGGCGATAATGTGAGTTACGCCCAGTTCCCCCAGCCAGCGCGGCAGCAGTCCCGGCTCATGCGGCGGCGGAGTAACTGTAATTTTCCCGGTAATTTTACGCGTGTTTTCATCAACTTCAACGAGCACAAACTGTTCGCAATGTCCGAAATGCATACACAATTTGCCAGCGGCGAGAGGAAGAGCGATTTTCATAATCTTTTTTTCCTGTTTTGGTGAGTCGTTTTTGGACGATTCGTTATTTGTTAACGCCAGAATTGGCGCGATTACGGCTGCAAATGCTTTCGCGGTTGCGGTTTTTGAAAGATGATAGATGAACGGTTTGCCGCTATCTCCGGCATGACAGATTGCGGGGTCGAGCGGAATTTTTCCCAGCAGGCGCAAACCGAATTTATCGGCCAGGCTTTGTCCGCCTCCGGCATTAAAAATATCGGTAACTTTACCGCATTCCGCACAGGCGAAGCCGCTCATATTTTCAATAATTCCCAATACCGGCATATTAAGTTTCGCGCAGAAATCAATAGATTTGCGGACATCGGCGGCAGACACTTCCTGCGGAGTGGTAACAATTACCGCGCCATCAGCGTTCTCAATGAGTTGACATACTGACAACGGTTCATCTCCGGTTCCCGGCGGCGAGTCAATAATCAGATAATCTAGATCGCCCCATTCAACTTCGGACAGAAACTGCTGAATCACGCCCATTTTCATTGGTCCGCGCCAGATTACCGCGTCATCGCGATCCTGCAACATGAATCCGATTGACATTACTTTCAGTTCTCCAAGCGAAATCGGAACAATTTTCCCGTCATTAGTACAAATTCGTTCATGAGTTAAATTCAACATCGTTGGAATGCTGGGGCCGTGAATGTCCACATCCAACAGCCCTACCCGCCTTCCTTCCATTGACAGAGCCGTCGCCAAATTTACCGCCACGGTACTTTTGCCGACTCCGCCTTTGCCGGACATGACAATAATTTTGTGTTTAATACGCGCCATACATTTTTGCACATCGCTCTGTTCTTCCTGTTTGCCGCAATCGCCGCCACAACCGGCATTGCACGCATCTTTTTTTACATTTTCTGACATATATGCTCCCATATTTTATTGTTTGTTTGATGATATTTTTCTAATGGCATTTTCAGCGGCTTTAATCAATGTCGTTTTCGTCGGTGGTCCGCTAAGTAGCGGGTGAGAACCAATCTGAAACGAAATCAGCTCATAAACCGTAACATGTTTTTGAATGGCCAGGGCGATGATGTTTATTAGTTCCGACGAAGATTTTGAGCCTACCACTTCTCCGCCTATTATTTGTCCGCCTTCCGGCATAACCACAAGTTTAACCGTTAACTCGCAAGTGTCTGAAAATGTCCCGGGATGGCGGTCAATATCACTAAAAGAGCCGGTGATATAAGAAATTTCAGCGCGTCTGGCATCTTGTTCCAGCACTCCCGCCGAAGCAAAAATAGTTTTATTAATTTCAGTTGCGAATACTGATAGAGTTCCTGGAAAATCCCTTTTGATTCTTATTTGAAAAAGATTATGTCCGAGAATTCTAGCCTCAGTTGTAGCCGTGGAAGCGAGCATGATATTGTCGATTCTACCGGTTATAAATCCTATAGTTTGAGCACAATCGCCAACTGCAAAAACATTTTTTGCGCTAGTTCGCTGATAATTGTCGACCACAATTTGCTTGTTGCTGTTTATCTGAAGTCCAGTGGAGGCGGCAAGAGAAGTATTGGCCTCAAATCCCAGAGCGGCAATGATTATATCTGCGGTTACGGCAATTCCGGAATCAAAAATTACTTTTCGCTCACAATCGTTGCAAACAATCTTTTTGACTTGACTTTCAGAATGTAATATAACTCCAACCGTCTTCAAGCGCTGATCAATTATTGCAGAGAACTCTGGAGAAAACGCTTTATGCAAACAATGTTTTGCGCGGTAAACTAAGTGAACTTCTTTTCCTGGCTCGAGCGCCAGTTGTTCAGCCATTTCAACCGCTGTAAAGCCGGAGCCAAGAATGATAATCCGCTGCGCCTTGTCAACTTGTTCCTTAAGTTGTTTCATCGCTGAATATGATTTCGAGATTAACTCCACATTACTTTCGGAAAAACCGTCTATGAAATGCGGTGCTATAGGCGCAGAGCCAGTCGCAAAAACAAGCCGGTCATAGCCGATTTCCTCTCCACTGGCGACGGTTATTTTTTGATTTGCCGTATCAACGTTTGTCACAGCATCAAACAGCAACTCACAACCGCTGTTAACGACAGGCGCTAGGCTCATGCTGTTTTTCTCCACATCGCCCAATTCATGAAAAATATAAGGAATTCCGCATGGAACAAGGCTCTTTCCCTCAATTTTTATTATGAGAATGCTTCTGTCGGGATACTCAGTTCTGGCGGTTGCAGCCAATACAACTCCGGCTGGACCTCCGCCAATAATCACAATGTCATACTTTTTCATTTTATTTGTTCTCCTGATTTAAGGTCATTCTATTGACCTGGAAACTTAATTATTATATGCTTATTTTGATGAGTCGGGGAAAACAGTTCCGAACGGATAGGTTTCCGGTTTGACTTTATGTTCTTCCAAATATCGCAACACCGGCATAAGGATATCCCATGACACCTGTAATTCATCGCTGCTGATGAACAGTTCTTTATTGCCACAAATCACGTCAAGCAACAATGTCTCATACGCCTCCGGCAATACCGAGTTATTAAACGCCCGGATATAGCTTAGATCTAAATCTTTGATTGCGAAGTTCAATTTATCGCCAGGTGATTTAGTGGTAATTTTAAAATGAAACCCTTCGTTCGGCTGAATCCGAATGACAAGCTCATTGGGCTCCGGGCATTTGCCAATACTGCAAAACATGCTGTTGCCTTTAGCTTTTAACTTGACGCGCACTTCGGTGACGGACTTGTTCATTCCTTTGCCGGCGCTGATTACAAAAGGCACGCCATGCCACCGGTCATTATCAATCTCAAAATTTATTCTCGCAAAGGTCGGAGTCTGCGAATCATCCGGAATCGCCTGCTCATCGGTATAGCCTGATACCATCACGCCCTTGTATACAGCGTTGCCGTATTGACCGGTTAATGTTTTGTCAAGCAACGTTGCTTTCACTGAATTCAATAATTCAACCTTACGGCAGCGAATGTCTTCCGCGCTCAACGAAGCGGGTTCTTCCATGGCGGTTAAAGCCAGTATTTGCAAAAGGTGATTTTGTATGACATCCCTGATTATGCCGTAATCGTCAAAGTATTTGCTACGTCCGAAAACGCCGGCATTCTCCTCCCAGACAATTTCCACCTTTTCAATATATTGTTTACTCCACAATGGCTCAAGAAATAAATTAGCAAACCGCAAAACCAGCAGATTTTGCACCATTTCTTTCCCCAGATAATGATCAATGCGATATATTTGCTTTTCATCAAAAACTCCAGTCAACGCTTCTGTAAGCAAGTCGGAAGAATGCCGGTCGCGCCCAAACGGTTTTTCCAGCACCAGTTTAGAATTAGCCAACTCTTTTTCACAAATATTTTCCGCGCAAATCAAGCCAGAAGCAATCTCCATATAAACGTTTGACGGCACTGCGAAATAAAAAATATTTTCAGAAGGCATTCCGCCGCTTACGGCTTTAATTGCCGCATAAATTTCATCGTAAGATTTGCCTGAATCATACTGCCCGGACACATAGTGGCATCGTTCAAGAAATTCATGAACCAATATTTTACAATGCGACTGTTCCGGAGAATAGCGGCAGGTCAGGCTGGATGATATTTTTTTTCTGAACGCTTCCTGCGAAAGACTCGTCCTGGCGAATGCGAAAAAATTTATGTTCTGCGGCAGATAATTGCGGCAGAAAAGAGAAAATAATGCCGGGAAAATTTTCTTTTGCGCCAAATCTCCGGATCCGCCAAAAACTACTATATTGACAGTCTTATTGATGTGTTGCGCACTCTGTTCTCCATCGCCACCTGAGTAGCCGCCGCAACCTTTTACATTTCCTGACATATACGCTCCCATATTTTTGTAATGTTTTGGGCCGCCATGGTTTCCGGATAATCGACAATCAACTGTCCTTTAATCATGGCGTCGGTGAAAATCTTGTCATAAGGTATCCGACCCATTACTTTCGCTCCGGCGGCTTCTGCCTGATCCTCAATTCTTTTGGTCACTTCCGGGTTTAAATCCCATTTATTGACACAAATCAACGCGGGAATTTTGAAATGACCGGTCAATTTTAAAACGCGTTCCAAATCATGTTCCCCGGATACTGTCGGCTCGGTTACAATCAATACTGCCGTCGCGCCAGTTACCGAAGCAATCACCGGACAGCCAATGCCGGGAGGGCCGTCAACCAGCAACAGTTTTTTATTCTGCTCTTCCGCCACTTCTCTTGCCGCACGGCGCACTTGAGCTACGAGTTTACCGGAATTTTCTGCCGCCGGCGCCAGCCGGGCGTGAATCATTGTGCCACTACGCGTTTCTGATTCGTACCATTCTCCGCAAACACTTTCAGGAAAATCAATCGCGTGTTCCGGACAAAACCAGACGCATACGCCGCAACCTTCACAGGCGAACGGGTCAATAGTAACCTTACCATCAACGGTTTTAATGGCATCAAAACGACAAACCTCACTGCATACGCAACAATTAGTGCATTTTTCCGGACGAATAATCGCTTCATTTCCGCTTTTGAATTCATGCCGCGACTTGATTGCCGGTTTCAGCAACAAATGCAAATCGGCGGCGTCAACATCACAATCGGCCAGTACCGCATTTCCTGCCAACGCGGCAAATGACGCGGTAATACTGGTTTTGCCGGTTCCGCCTTTGCCGCTGATTATTACTAATTCTTTCATTTTATAGTTTCCTGTTTTACCTGTTGGTAGAAAATTTTACCCTCTTTTTCTTGTACCTCAATAATCTTTTCTCTGACGAGATGCTCGAGTATTTTTAGCGTTTCAATGTAATGCACGCTCAAACTGTCTGAAATATCCTTGCTGGTACATGGCCGGCGACACAATAAGTTTACAATATCATCCCTGTTCGCGGAGCCGATTTGTTTTTTCGGAGCCGGGGAAAAATCAGCAATAATTTCCACTGGCGCGGGAAAAAGCCAAGCCAGTTGTTCCATAGATTTTCTGGATACTGGCAGAGCGTAGCTTTCACAAGGCGGCCTTGCCACAGTATTCAGTTGAGTAACCGACGGCGAAATGCGTTTGACCAGTTCAGCGATTGCTTTCGCTTCTACATACGGGTCACATATTCCGCTTAGCAGGAAAACTTCCAGCCAGGTTTTACCTTTAAATATCCGGGTGAATTTTTCAATCCCGTCAACAACCTGTTCAAAATCAAGTCCTTCGCATGGACGATTTATCAGTTCAAAAGATCTTTGATTTCCAGCGTCAAGCGAAGGCAATACCAGGTCAGCGCCAAGAATGGAATCCCGAACTTCCGGTTTCCAAAGCAACGACCCGTTGGTTAATACTGCCAGCGGTTTTGATGAGCGATTTTTTATTGCCTCAATCAATTCGCCAATTTTGCTGTAAAGCGTTGGCTCACCGGAACCTGAAAGCGTGATATAATCAAATTCACAATCTTCAGCCAATCTGAGTTCAAAATCGGCAATTATTTCGTCCAGCGGAATATATTCTTTTCTTTCCAGTGTCTTAGTGGTGGTGCGTCCCAACTGGCAGTAGATACAATCAAAAGAACATACTTTGTAAGGCACAATATCAATACCTAAAGAACGGCCGAGACGCCGTGAAGGCACCGGCCCGAAAACATGTTTTAATTTTTGTTCGTTCATCATATTGCCTCGTTTGCCGACTGCCCGGTTCTAATTTTCGTTAACAGTTTTTCAAACTCTGGTTTAAGTTCAGGAACCGCCTGCAACAATGTTTCGCCCCGCGAATAAGCTTCGGCGATTTCACGCCGGTCGGCAATCTCCAGCAGCAGCGGAATATCTTCTTCCTCACAGTAACGCTTGACGCCATTGTCGCCGGAGTCAGCCCGATTCAGAACAACCCC
>JBAYVM010000086.1:0-8694 GCA_041674645.1 Victivallaceae bacterium
GAACAATCAGCTTGGCAATCATACTGTCGTAATATGGAGGAATCTTATATCCGCTGTAAACGTGTGTATCAACTCTGACGCCAATGCCGCCTGAGGGGATAAACAGACTGACCAGTCCCGGACTGGGCGTAAAATTTTTGAATGGATCTTCAGCGTTAATCCGGCACTCAATTACATGTCCGGTTAATTTGACATCTTTCTGAGAAAATGACAATTTGGCCCCGGCGGCAACGCAAATTTGTTCTTTAATCAAGTCAATTCCGGTAATCATCTCAGTAACCGGATGTTCCACCTGAATACGGGTGTTCATTTCCATGAAATAGAACTCCCCTTCTCCACTCACCAGAAACTCAATGGTTCCAGCATTAGTGTAATTAGCCGCTTTCGCTGCTTTTACTGCCGCCTTGCCCATTTTATCGCGCAACTTAGGTGTCATTATTGGAGACGGCGATTCTTCAATCAACTTCTGCTGGCGGCGCTGTACGCTGCAATCGCGCTCACCCAGGTGAACCACATTGCCATGATTATCCGCCATTATCTGGAATTCAATATGTTTAGGATTGACCAGATATTTTTCCATATACAGCGCGCCATTACCAAAAGCATTTTCCGCTTCTGTCTTGGCGGCATGATAGCCTTGAACCAGGCTGGCGTCATTGTGCGCAATACGCATTCCACGGCCGCCGCCACCGGCAGACGCTTTGACAATTACGGGATATTTCAGCTGATGCGCCATCTTCAATGCTTCTTCTTCATTGTTGATTAAGCCATCGCTTCCCGGCGTAGTAGGAACGCCCGCTTTTTTCATGGTTTCTCTGGCAACAGCTTTGTCGCCCAGCGAACGCATGGCTTCCGGAGTCGGTCCGATAAAAGTGATATTGCAGTCGCGGCAGATTTCCGCAAAATGCGCATTTTCAGCGAGGAAGCCGTACCCGGGATGAATTGCGTCAACGTCACAAATTTCAGCAACGCTGATGAGTCGATCAATCAGCAGATAGCTGGCGGCAGAGGAGGCGGGTCCAATGCAGACGGCTTCGTCTGCCAGGCGTACCGCCAGACTGTCAGCGTCCGCCTTGGAATAAACCACAACTGATTTTACACCCAGTTCGCGGCAGGCTCGTACAATACGCAAGGCAATTTCCCCGCGATTGGCAATAAGAATCTTTTCAAACATAGCAGATCCCCGAAGTAAAAAATTAACCGATGACAAACAGTGGCTGACCGTACTCGACCGGAGTGGCATTTTCCAGCAGAATTTCTTTGATAACGCCGCATTTGTCAGATTTGATTTCGTTCATAACTTTCATCGCCTCGACAATGCATACCACGGTATCCGTAGTTACTTTATCGCCGACTTTGACAAAAGTATCAGCTTCCGGAGATGGCGAGCGGTAAAAAGTCCCAACGATTGGAGAATCTATCGTTATAGTTTTTTCTTCAACTTTTTCAGGAACAACTGCAACCGGAGCGGCGGCAGCCGGAGCTTGAGGCGCAACGGCTTGAACCGGAGCGGCAACTACTTGAACCTTGTCGGAACCGCGTTTAATGCACAGATTGTACTCTTCGGCCTCAATCTTGAATTCCGTAAGATCATTATCTGCCATCAACTTAACGATAGTTTTGATTTCATCAATTTTCATGTTGTTTTTTTTCCCTCTCATTATCATTTTTCTTTTAATTATGAGTAGTTTTTTTATTTACAAGGCGCCGGACGAGTGCCCGAAACGCCCATTCATAACCATCTATACCGAGACCGGCCACCACTCCCAGACACGCCGGAGCGGTTAAAGAGCAATGTCTGAAACTTTCCCGCGAAAGAATATTGCTGATATGTACTTCCACTGTCGGGATATTAACCCCGCGCAGAGCGTCGTGAATCGCAATGCTGGTATGAGTATAGGCCGCCGGATTAATTACTATTCCGTCAATTCCGGAATTAAATGCTTCCGCAATACGGTCAACAATATCTCCTTCATGGTTGGATTGAAAAAACTCAATGTCGACAGACAATTCAACGGCAGTACACTTCAGATGTTTATGCAAATCATCTAAAGTTGCATGTCCATATACTTCCGGTTCACGTTTTCCCAGAAGCTGTATGTTGGGTCCGTTTATTATCAAAATTTTCATGACATTTAATATAGTCCATTTTTGGGATTTTGCCAATTTTAATTAGAATTTATGCCAGCAGAGAAAAACTAACGCCTTTTATCTTATTTACTTCCAGGTAGTTCAGACATTTCAATCCGCGGATTCGGCGTCAACTGACTCAACCGGTTCTGATCAAACTGCGTTTTTGAAACCGGAGCAGTTACAGCTACTGTCGTCGCGTTAGCGGGTCGCGGCGGCTGACTGGTTCCAGGCGACACAAGCATCATTACGGCAATCGTGACCATTCCGCCGAAAAATATCACCGCAGCCGCCAGCCCCCATAACAGGTACTTCAACTTCTGCTCATTTTCCTCATCAACTTCATGATCAATGTCCATTTTTACAAACATATTTTCCGGAACAGAAAAATCCAGATGTTGTTTAAGCTCTTCCATAATTAAATCGCATTTACCGGCGCTTACTTTATAGAAAGAACATAATTTTCTGATATAAGCGATGACATAAACCGACGGCGGAAGATTGCTAAAATCCTCCCGCTCCAGCGATTCAATATAATTTTTCCGGATTTTGGTTTCCATTTCAACCTGAAACAGACTTAACCCATTCTGCACCCGGGCCTCCTGAAGATATTTTCCCAGAGAGAAATGCCCTCCGGTCAAAACCTCATCTTCAATATCTTTAATGATTTTCCTCGTCGGCAACGGCGAAACCGCGATTTTTTTTGCCGGAACATTTGTTTCCGGCTTCGGTTTTGATTCCGTCGCCGCTGTTCCCCTGACAACTGGTACAACCTCAACCTTCTGCTCTTTTTCCGGCAAAATCATTGATGCCGCCGCAACAACGGAGGGTTCAGCGTCAATTGCGCCGGGTTCATTTTCAGCAACTACATCTTTCTTATTAAAATCAAGTGGCAGCAACTCATTGTTCTGCTGCTGACTGTCTGCATATTCCGAATCTTTCCAAAGTTCCATGCCAGTATCTCCCAAAATTATCCTTTACCAATGCTGTCAAATACCAGAATATCTCGTTTTGAGCCTCCCGCCGGCGGCGGCCCGACAATGCCACGCTCTTCGAACATATCCATCAGTTCGGCAGCGCGATTGTAACCAATTTTAAGTCTTCTCTGAAGATAACTCGTACTTGCCTTTTGTTCAAGTAAAACTATTTCCAGAGCTTTCCTGATCAGGTCGTTGTCATCCGGTTGAAGATACTTTTGAACAACCGGTGAAATATCTGCCGCGTCATCAATAGACACCTCGTCAGAATCCTCATTATCCGTATCATCATCGTTGCTCTCATGCTCCTCAGCCACAACCTGTTTATTGAAATCCTGTTCAGCCTGGGCTGAAACAAATTCAACGACTTTTTCAATATCCGCATCTTCAATAATCGCCCCCTGAATACGTTCCAGATTGGAACTGCCCGGCGGCATCAACAGCATATCACCGCGCCCGAGGAGCGATTCCGCGCCTTTCTGGTCGAGAATCACCCGGCTGTCAACAATCGAACCCACCCGGAATGCGATTCTAGTCGGCAGATTAGCCTTGATAACTCCCGTAATGATATTGGTTGATGGTCTTTGCGTGGCAATTACAATATGAATTCCGGCGGCACGGCCTTTCTGAGCAATCCGGGCAATCGAAGTCTCAATATCCGCCTTGGCGTCGGTCATCATCATGTCCGCCAACTCATCCACAATCACCACCAGCACCGGCAACCGTTCAGGAATCTGATCTCCATTATCATCAAAGACCGGTTCCGGAGAAGCCGGGCGGGTATTATAACCTTTTAAATGTTTCACGCGGGCTTTCGCCAGTATCCGGTAACGTTTTTCCATTTCATTAACCGCCCAGCGCAACGCCAGCGGAACTTTCTGCGGGTCATTCACCACCGGCGTTATGAGATGCGGCAGCGTCTTGTAAACTTCCAGTTCAACCACTTTCGGGTCAACCATAATCAGGCGCAATTCATCCGGCGAAAATTGAAACAGCAAACTCATAATCAACGTATTCATGCACACGCTTTTCCCGCTGCCGGTAGAACCGGCAATCAACAGATGCGGCGCTTTCGCCAAGTCCAGAATTATTACCTTGCCGGCAACGTCTTTTCCCAGTACAATCGGAATTTCCCCGGTATTTTTGCTCCAGACCTCAGATTCCATCAAAGACCGCATAAAGACGGCTTCAGATTTGGAGTTTGGAGCTTCAACGCCTACGGCATTCCGGCCTGGCACCGGAGCCAGAATACGAATGCTTTCAGCCTCCAGTTCCATTTTGATATTGTTGGCGATACTGGTTACTTTTTCAACTTTCACACCGGGCGCCAGCGATATTTCATACCGCGTTACCCGCGGTCCGGAAACAAAATCCGTAACCTGCCCGTCAACATTAAAACTCTCCAGCGTCTGCTGCAATATCAGCTTTGAACGTTCAATCGCGGAAATGCTTTCGCCGCTGGCTTCCGGCCCTTTACTGAGCATAGTAATTGGTGGCAGCACATATTCGCCATGCCGTTTAGGAGCCGACGCCGGAGTTCCCTGAACTGTGGTGTTTATTTGCGGAACATTATTTACCGCAGACCTGGTATTTTCTTTAATAACAACTGGCGGCGCGGCAACCGGTTCTTCAACCGGTTCCGGCACGGGCAAAGGCAGTTGTGTGTCTTTCTTCTCAACTTCGGCCGGTTTATTGCGTAACTCGAGCAAGGCGTTTTTGGCGGCGGCGTTGTCAATTTTTTCCGCCGTCTCAGCTTCCTTGTCAAGAACTTTTTTCAACAGCTTTTCTTTTGCTTCAGTCAACGGTTCCGTCCCTGCCCGCGCCAACGCATTTTTAAATACTATCTGCCAGTCGGCGAGCCAGATAAAAACCAGCCCGGAGAGTAAAAACACCAGCGCAACCGTCACCGCGCCAATCGTTCCGATAAACCTCCGGACATATCCCGGCGGCAGCGTTTCGGTTTTCGGCGCCGCCATAACCTGCCCGATGACTCCACCGGACAACGCCGAGCCGGGAACGCCGCTCCGCCCCAGCCCCAAAGCCTCAGTCTGTTTGACAAAAGTATCCGGACTGATAGCAAACAAAATAGTAATCCCAATAATCACCGCTGACAACGCCCCCAGGTATCCGCGTCTGGCGGTCGGATAATGCAACAGCGGACGCAAAGCGCATATCACCAGCAGTAAAATTATCGGATAGGAGGCAATACCGAACAAATATAACATAAAACAGGAAAGATACGCGCCGACACTGCCAATCCAGTTTTCAAAAATCGCGTCGCTGCCGCCTTGAATAACCGAATAATCCGCCGGGCTATGAGAAAAAATTGCCAGCACAATCAGCAATGCCACCGCAATATATAACGAATATCTTAATTTAAATTCCCACGGTTCCGGAACATCTGCTTTTTTATTGTTAATTGAAGCCATAATACTCTTGAATAATAAAGTTAATATTGATTGATTTTCTGATGAAATTCATTAGTTTTATAAATATAATACGCCCCTTGCCAATTGCAATATAACATGCAAGTTTATCGCACTCTTCATAAAATAGTTGTAAATCTAACAACACGCGATATTTTTTAGTGTAAATAAAAAACAAGCTGTAACCGTATTAAAGGGAGATAATCAAGATGGACATAAAAAAAAGCTCCATTGGAAAATTTTTCACGACGGATATCTGGGAATATAACCTGAAAGAACTCGACTGCCTGAAATCTTTCTGCATCAAACAACTCCGCGTTTTTGTTCTCGCGATTCAAGGCTTCGTCTCCGACAACTGTCAACTGCGCGCGTCAGCGCTGACGTTTTACTCACTTTTCTCCATTGTTCCGGTAGCGGCGCTGCTGTTCGCAATCGCCAAAGGATTCGGATACGAGGAAAAACTAAAAAACCAGTTGCTGGAACGTTTTGCCGAACATCAAATCGTGCTGGAAAAAATCTTCGTCTTTGCCGACTCGACGTTGAAGGACACCAAAAGCGGCATGATTGCCGGCATCGGGGTTGTCCTGCTGTTCTGGACCGTAATCAAGGTTATCGGCAATATCGAAAGTTCATTCAATTACATCTGGGGCGTAAAAACCCATCGCAGCCTGTTCCGCAAATTCAGCGATTACATGTCTTTACTGCTGATTCTGCCGGTAATGACCATCATGGCCGGAAGTTCTTCAGTGCTACTCAGCACAATGTTTTCCCGGTTCTCCAGCAACATTTCCTTCCTGAAAACTTTAAACAGCCCGTTGACATATCTTTCTGTAAACTTAATACCTTTCCTGCTGGCATGGGCATTGTTTACCTTTATCTATAAAGTTATGCCGAACACCAAAGTTAAATTCAAATCCGCGTTATTTGCCGGCATCGTCGCCGGTACGATGTATCAGTGTATGCAAATATTTTACATTGTCGCCCAGGTGGCGCTGTCCAAATACAACACTATTTACGGCAGTTTCTCCGCTCTGCCGCTGTTCATGATCTGGCTGCAAATCAGCTGGTTGATTGTGTTGCTCGGCGCAGAAGCATCTTTTGCGCACCAAAATATTGAAACTTATGAATTTGAACCTCACGCCCTGAAAATCAGCTACGACTTCCGCAAAAAACTGACACTGCTGATAACCACGCTCATTATCAAATCTTTCGAACGCGAAGAAAAACCGCTGTCAGATGTTGAAATCGCCCATATCTGCGGCGTTCCAATCCGTCAGACCCGGGATATTCTATTCGATTTGCTTACCGCAGAAATCATTGTGCGAGTCGTTGACGAAGACTCCAGCGTTAACGGCTACCAGCCCGCCGTTCCCGCGGACAAAATAACGATTCAGTATGTGCTGCAAAAAGTTGAAAGTTGCGGCAACAGCAACTATCCGTTCCCGCATACTGATAACTTCGGCAGATTGCTGAAACATTTTTCCGCGCTCGAAAAAATGATTGAAAAATCCCCTGAAAATAAACTGCTCAAAGATATTTGAAAGGCATAAATGAAATACGATTGTGTAATCATCGGCGCCGGGCTCTCCGGTCTCGCCGCCGGCATCAGACTGGCCAGATATGATAAAAAAGTCTGTATCTGCGAACAACATTCCGTAATCGGCGGCTTAAATTCTTACTATCAACGCCCCGGCGCTCTGCTGGAAACCGGCTTGCATGCCATGACCAACTACGCCACCGCGCTGTCCAACAAAAACCTGCCGCTGCCCAAACTCATGCGCCAGTTGAAAATCACCTTCGACGAACTCAAAGCCCGGCCGCAAAACTATTCGCTGATAAAATTTCCCGATAAAACCCTCCGATTCGATAATAAATTTATTAACTTTGCCTCATCCATTGCCGAAAACTTTCCGGCGGACATTGACGGATTCCTCAAACTGGACGAATACCTGGAACGTTATAACGAAGTCAATCTCGACAACCAGTTCGCCTCGGCTAAAAAAATCATCTCCGACTTTATCAAAAATCAAGAATTGATTGACATGCTGCTCTGCCCGCTCATGTATTACGGCAGCTCCACCGAAAACGATATGGATTTCTCACAATTCGCCATTATGTACCAGAGCATTTTCCGTCAAGGATTTTTCCGCCCCGGCGGCGGAATCAAAAACCTGCTCGACGCCCTGAAAAGACGTTTCGTGGAAAACGGCGGCACCCTGAAATTGAAAACAAAAATTGCCCGGATAATTACCGAAAAAAACCGGACCACCGGCGTTGAAACCAGCAACGGTGAAATTATCGCCTGCGACAATGTACTCTCCTGCGCCGGAGCGCCGGAAACCGCCAGCCTGTGCAAAAAAACCATTCTCGACGACATCAGTCCCGGAACACTCGCGTTCATCGAAACTATCGCCATGCCGTACCGTGCCGCAAACAGCCCCGACGCTCAGGCATCCATCATCTTCTTCAACCGCACACCGGAATTCAACTACCGGAAACCGGAAAACTTAATCGACCCAAACAGCGGAGTAATCTGCTTCCCGCAAAACTTTCAGTTCGAAACTGGCGATACCGTTCCTGATAAATCCGTCCGGACAACCGTGCTCGCCAACAGCGAACAATGGCTGAAAATGCCCATCGAACAGTATAAAACCGCCAAAGAAAACATCACGAAGGAAATCTTCAAAATAACCGAAGAAATTACTGGAATAAAAGCCGTGGCGGAACACGCCAGACTGACCGACTCATTCACCCCGAAAACCATTCAACGCTACACCGGCAGAATTAACGGCGCCATCTACGGTTCTCCAGTTAAACACAAAGACGGAAAAACCGGCCTCGACAACCTCTATCTCTGCGGAACTGATCAAGGATTTCTCGGCATCACCGGCTCCCTGCTGAGCGGTATCTCCATCGCCAACCTCTACCTGCTCAAATAACGCCGCAACGGTTGAAAAATCAAGTAGTCTTAGCGTAGCCTTACGCAAGACATCTCTCGACACCGCGTTGTTTTAACCACGAAAATCACAAAAAAACACGAAAACAAATATTTCACCATGAAGGGTTTGGTGTAGCCTCGTCCGTCTCGGACGAAAAAAATATAAACGCCAAGCAGCAAAAAATACGAAATAATTTCTACCACTTCCCACCTAGCACTTCCC
>JBAYVM010000087.1:0-8678 GCA_041674645.1 Victivallaceae bacterium
TCAGAAAACGGAAACAGCGTGGCGCGCGGCGCGAGGCGGTGAATGCCGGGACAGTCAGGGCTTCTCCAAATTAATTCCTTTAAACTTTTGCATGTTTTCATAATTGTTCCTGTAAAGTTTTTATTTAAAATGGTAATTGATTTTGTTATAATATAAATGTATTTTTATAGATATAAATACTAAAAATGGTATATCAGGATATGTTTTATGGTAAAAGAAAACATGCCATCAGCTCTCCCGGCGCTGAATGAAATCAAGTCTGAACTGATTTTTCGTTCTCCAGGTACGGACTTGGGTGAACGGTTTGGTGTTGGTTTTATGAATAAAAGCGGGCGGCGGGAAGATTTTGCTAATTACCGCCATAGGAATTTTGTTGTTGTCATTATTTTGCGCGGCAGCGGAACTTATGTTGATGAGAACGGAACGGAATTCAGGCTTAAAGAAGGGATGCTATTCAAGCGTTTTCCGGACACGCTTCA
The DNA here is from genome assembly GCA_041674645.1 of Victivallaceae bacterium. Lineage (GTDB taxonomy): Bacteria > Verrucomicrobiota > Lentisphaeria > Victivallales > Victivallaceae > JBAYVM01. The sequence continues at coordinate 480 of JBAYVM010000087.1, forward strand.
CTCAAATTATATTGATCCGGACAGCGGTTGGGTTGAGGCGTTTCTAGAAATCGGCCATGCTCTTTACCAGGCATTGCAAGCGTGGCGGGTTATCCGGACAGATATTGCGGTTGAACCGGTTTGCCTGGATGATGGCTTTGTCAATATGCTTTGGAACTTTAAAGAGCGGTTGCGGCTGGCTGATGAAACTGAATTGCCATTGCTGGCCGGAGATATGTTCAAACTGGTAGTTGAATGTCGCCGCCGGAGTGATTTTATGACGGTGTCCGGAGTTGAAGCCGGGCTGATAGATGAGGCTTGCGCATTTCTTGGACGGGATTTTAGCACGGAATGCGATTTGAAAAAATTCTGCCGACGGCGCGGAATTGGTTACGAAAATTTCCGGAAGATATTTCGCCGAAAAATTGGAGTGTCGCCCTGGCAGTACCGCATTCGGCGTAAATTGGATTTGGCTTGTGCGCGGTTGCGTGATCCGGCGCTTTCCGCCGGTGAAATCGCTGATGAACTGGGTTATTCATCACCTTATGAGTTTTCTGCTCAATTTAAAAAATATACCGGAGTTTCGCCAGCGCATTACCGGCTTGGATGCCGGGAGTAATCATCAGGCGTGTACATTGGAACTGGCGGCAATGTGAAAGAATATTTTTGTCGCATTGACGAATAGAGCGAGCGGAATTATATTCATCAGCGTGTTGTGATTGGCAACGCGAATAAAGGAAATTATATCTATGACTCTGACGGGTAAAAAATATACCGAACGAGAGATTATTGAGGATGTGATTAAATATATCATCAGTCACCGGCTGCCTGTCGATACAAAACTGGCGAGTTCGGAAATGATGGCGGAACGGTATAATGTTTCCGCCATGACGGTCAACCGCGCAATAACTAAGCTGGCTAAACGCGGAATTGTCTATCGTCGTTCCGGCAGTGGCACTTTTGTCGGCAAAGTCGTTCCCGGAAAATCCCATATTAAAGTGAAAATTTTTAACTGGCAGTATAGTAAAAGCGACCCATTGGCTATAGCTGCGTATGGCACTTTTTACAATGCGTTGCTCAAAGGGCTGGAGCATTTTGGGTTTCAGGTAAGCACAAGCGAGAAACAACCGTTTCATGATAAAATATTTACTGGAGAACATGTCGAAAAATTCGATTTGCTAATCGTTCCCGGTGGTATGGTGAATTGTCAGACAGTGCCATTGCTGAAAAAGCTGAAAACTCCGATTGTGATGATAAATAACGAAAAATTGAGTCCGTGGCCGTTTCATCAGGTCTTTCATGATTATGTGCCGGGATTTGAAAAAGCGCTGAGTTACATTAAGAAAATCGGTTATAGTAAGATTTTTATTGCTGGCATGGCTGGGGAAACGTCAGAATTTCGTTCGGAACAGTTACTGCAATGTGCCAGACAGGAAAAAATGCAATGTGAAATTCTGCCGTTCATGTCAGGCATATATTCAAATCAACCGCACGTTGCATATCTCAGCGGACAGGAACATGGAAAGTATTGTATTGAGCACAAGCTGGAAGGAATTGTTTTTACGTTAAGTGATTTTATCGCATTCGGCATTGTAGATATTTTGAGTGAACATAATGTAAAAATCGGCAATAAGCTTAAGTTAGTTAGCTACGACAATATTGAGTCACGCAGATCTTACTCCAAAGAGCCGGTTCTGACATCAATAACTCATCCGCTGGAACAGATGGCGGAACATGTCGTGGAGCTAGTAGAATACATTGTCAACCATAAAATTGAATGCGAGGAAAGTAATTATATCATCAGAGTTCCAGCTTCAGAGCTGGTTATACGCAGCAGCGCATGATTGGAACGCTGTTATTAATTCAGGTGATGAATAGTTTTTCAAGCGCAGTACCGTTATAAAAAAAGTTATATATCTTGAGCTTAAATGTTATGTTTGTATTGCTAAAATGCCAAAGGTTGATAGAAAAGGTATGGTTTTTTTATGAGAATTCGCTATAATATACTATATGAGTTAAAATTGAATCTGAATACTCAAATCAAAACCAAGGAGCGGAAAAATGAAAAGAACGGCACAAAAGAAAAAGTACTGGAAAATAGAGTGGTTCACCCTCATTGAACTCCTCGTCGTGATCGCGATAATAGCCATTTTGGCGGCTATGTTGTTACCGGCGTTGAATAAAGCCAGAGACAAAGCGAAAGCAATTGCCTGTAAATCTAATTTAAAACAAATTGGTACTGGTTCAAATCTATATTCCAACGATTACAACGAGTGGATTGTTCCGGGTAAAGACAGCACTGTAGGATACAATAAAACTTGGATTGATCTGCTTACCAAATATGATTTGAAATGGAAATGGCAGACCACGACAGGTCCGTTTATATGTCCACAGGAAGCGAATGGTGTTTTCAATTACGGGCATTATGGAATCAATTCCAGATTGTCAGGCGATAGTAGTTTTCCACTTTTATCCGGGAAAAAAGGCTGGCGCAAGCTCTCTTCTTTAACCAAACCCTCCATTGCAATCTTTGCTGCGGATAATGTCAGAAAAACCGCATGGGATGTTGACTATATGAGCACTGACCGGGTGGCGTGGCGGCATGGCGCGGGCGGTGGTCTCAGTTCTGTAGTCGGAGAAGCGAATATTCTTTATGCCGGCGGCAATGTGGATAATTTACGTTATAACGCTTATAATGGCGCTTCTGCAAGATTGCAGGACGGGTTCAATTTCGGCGATTCTAAAGGCTGGATACATCCGTAAATATTTGTCTGATTGACGAGTAAATGTCAGCAATAATTTTCAATGTCATGTGGCAATCTTTGTACACGAAAATAAATACAAATAAGGACTTCCATGTTTTATAAAGCAATGATGGGTTTGTTGTCTGCCGGATTGCTGGCAGTGAATGTCAATGCCGCTGGTAATCTGTTAAAGAATCCGCAATTCAGCGAATGTATTACGGTAAAAGACCGGCTCATGCCGAAAGATTGGCAAAGCGGCAGTTGGGGTGGCGACAGCAAGGCAAACGTTGACTTCGGAAGCGACGGGAAAATATTTCATTCCGCGAATTATTCAGCCTTTATCAAGCAGTCCGCAGGCTCAAATTACTGTCACTTCAGCCAGAGAATTAATATTCCATCATTGCCGGCAGACCGTCTGTTGTATGTTTCGGCTTGGATTATGGCAGATAGCGCGGAAGCCGGTAGTATGGTTGTTGTAGCTGACACTGCGCAGAAAAAAGCTGCTTTATGGAGACAGGTTGCCGCGTTTGAAAATTCTTTTGGCTGGAAGAAGATTACTGGTAAAGTAGTTGTTCCGGCCAAGGCTATTACGATAAGTTTATCCATCCGGTTGAAGGGAACTGGAAGTATTTGGATAGATGATTGCGAAATGAGTTTTGATGAACCGCAAACTGGTGGAGCTGAAAATAACGTTGTGTCGACAGCGGGAAATTTGTTAAAAAATCCAGGTTTGTCTGGAGCAAACGATAGTTTAACCGGTCTGCCATCCGGATGGGAAAAAGCTGATGCGCCGGGCTATGAAACCGTTCATAATGTCAAAGTAATTTCCGGCAAGCCGAATATTCTGCGCATAAACTGGGAAAGCGGCGGCGCTAAATGTGGCGTCAGTCCGTTGACGGGGGAAAAATTATCTCCAGGAAAATATGTTTTTCGTGGGCAATGCCGGACGCTGAAAGATTCGCAAGCGGCGCTTGGCGTTGACAATGTTGTTTCCAGCGCGGTTTCCGGAAGCGCCTGGCAACCGGTGTCAGTAGTTTTTAATACTGACGCTAAATCTGGCTTTAATCTTTTCTGTTGGAATATTGGTCAGGGCAGTGTGGAATTTAAAAATTTAGAAGTGTGCGCGACAGTTCAGCAGAGTGAAGAAAAATTTCCGCTTGAAGCGTTGGTTATGCCGGTTGAAAATACGGTCATTTGGAGCGGAACTCCTCAGGTCAATTCTTTTGAAGACGCGCCGGCGCCAGTCGCTTTTGAATTTAAACGCGACGCGGCATTTAAACAGGGGAAACTGGTAATTGAGCTGCCGGAAGCATTGCAAATTACTGAAGCCTACAATTTTTATCCATCCATAATGCAGAAAGAAATTCCTGTTGTAACCCCAATATCCCGGCAGGGAATTTCTTCCCGGCGCTACGTTTTTACCAATCCCCGTATTTTTAAAATGTTGCAGGATAAATATGTCTGGGCGCGCAAGTTGGTGATGGCGATTGAAGTGGAAAAACCGTCTTCGCAAAAATCATTTCCGATATTCTGGCATTTGGAAGCTGACGGAAAAAGCGCACCGGAACAGAATTTTACTTTTAACGTTCTGCCAGCTCTAAAAAAATATGCGATGCCGAAAAATTTTCCGGTTTTTTGCTGGAGCATGAAAGATTTCGCTTTTTCCGATGCAGGCGTAACTGACCGGCTGGCGGAGAATTTTGAACGTGCCGGAATCAAAACCCGGCCGCGTATTTTGATGGACAGCAAAGAATATAGAAATGTTGATAAGCTGGTTGAGGCTCGTGGCTGGAAATTGTTTGTGCCTAATTCTGATTATGCGGATATAAAATTTTGTGGACTGCAGAAAAGCCCGATGCTTGCAAAGGCAAAGCTGGTTCAATATAATACCGGCAAAGTTAATCCAAATCATTTGTGCCCGACCTGGTTCAATACGAACCAGGAATTTAAAGAATATCTTACTGGTTTTTTACACGACAAATATCAAAAGTGTGGTGTGACTGATGGAGATAGTATTTTTTACGACATTGAGCCGTGGGCTCCGATGACCTGGTGTTTTTGTGAAGACTGCCGTTGTGATTTTGCGAAAAAGAATAATCTTGCCAGCGTTCCGTCCGCAACTGAAATTTTGGACAAATATGCGGATAAATGGAGCGAATTCAGATGTCAGCAGACGGCTGAAACTACAAAGTTGCATACAGAAATATTTAAAAAATTGTATCCGTCTTCTGCGGTCTGGGATTATGATTATTCCATAGATTTCTCCAAACCTGATTTTAAAGAGTATTTTCGCAAAGTGGCGAAGGATTCACAGCTTAACGAACAATATTTCGATGCTCATATTTCAAGCTATTATCATTATCTTGATGAACAGGCTTTCGACCGGATTGACACTAATGTGAAGAATCTTAAGAAAGATTATTATGTCATTTGCGCCATTGATAAACTCGGTTATTTGAGCAAGCCGAAAGTGCTTTCCCCGGCCAGATTACGGATGTTGTTGCTGGCAACTGCGGTTAACGGCGGCAAAGGATTCGCGATATTTCCCGGAGAACATATTGACGGTTCCTATCTGGAGATGTTCAACCGCACGTTGCATGAGATTGCTGAAGTTGAAGATATTCTTTCAACCGGTAAACGTGTCGAGCAAGATATTAAGGTGAAACTTGATGATTCCAATGCGGCGGAAACTTTCAGACTGAGGGCGCAGCGGCTTAACAACAAACTTCTGGTTTCATTGTTTAATTACTCGACTAAATCGCTGGTTGCCAATATTGATTTAAAACTGGATGGTAAAGGTGAATATACGGTAACAGATATTGCTGACGGAGCGAAAATCATGCCGCCAAACGGTCATGGTTGGAGCGCCACCGGACTGGCAAATCTTGCGGTTACAGTTCCGCCCATGAGCGTAAAGTTGTTGTTAGTTAGTGAGTGAATACAACTTTGCCGTCACGCCAATTAAACCTTCTGGCGAAACAGAAGGAGCAATTATTGATTTAATCAATATCGACTTTATATTTACAGGCTAAAATAAAAGGATATCGAATTTTTATGAACTTTAGGTCGAAAACTATCAGCTCATTGGAAAAAGTTTTTTGCGATGAGGCGCTTTGCGCTGAGGAAATGGACAAAGCGACAGCATTGTGTGGAGAAGTTTATTCTTTTCAGGTTGCGTGTTGGTGTGACAGCAAAATTGATGCGGAGATTGAAGTTGTTTCCGAACTTCACGAACTAATTACCATCAGAAAAGTTGAATATGTTCCGTCATTGCTGCCGGCTGGAATTTCTGTGCCGGGACAGGTTTTGCGGACAACGCCCGGACTTTATCCCGATCCGTTATGTAAAATTGTGTCAAAGGTAAGAATCCTTCAGCAACAATGGCAGGCTTTATGGGTGACCGTCAGCATTCCGGAGAACTTTCCAGCAGGGAATTATCCTGTTGAGATACGTTTCAAGCATGATGGCGAACTTGTGGCTGAAGCGCTAAAACTGAATGCCGCAGAAGTTTTTGAACTGAAAATTTTGCCGTTAAGTCTGCCGCCGCAGAAACTTATTCACACTCAATGGTTTCATACTGACTGCATCTATACCTATTACAATGTTCCGTGCTGGAGCGAAAAACATTGGGAGTTGATTGAGAAATACATCGCTTCAGCGGTTGAGCACGGCATCAATATGATTTTGACGCCGCTGTGGACGCCGCCGCTGGATACCGCAGTCGGCGGCGAACGGCCGACAGTACAACTTTTGAAGATTGAAAAGCATGGCGAACAATACCGGTTTGATTTTACTTTGCTTGAACGCTGGATTGAAATTTGTCTTCGTCGTGGTGTGGAATATCTGGAAATGGCCCACTTTTTTACTCAATGGGGATCCAAATTTACGCCCAAAATTATCGTCAGTGAAAATGGGGAGGAAAAAAAGCTTTTCGGCTGGCATGTTGCAGCGGAGTCGGCGGAGTATAAAAAATTTCTGACCCAACTGATTCCGGCATTAACCGGGTTGCTTGAGCGGAAAGGCTTGAAAGATAAATGTTTCTTCCATGTTTCTGACGAACCGAATATTGATAATATTGAGAATTATCGCCAAGCCGCAACGCTGATTGAACAGCTGTTGGGGAAGGGCTGGTCAATTATTGATGCGCTCTCAAATATTGCTTTTTATAATTCCGGGATTGTCAAAATGCCGATTCCGAGCAGCAATCACATTGAAAATTTTGTGGAAAACAACGTCAAGCCGTTATGGACCTATTACTGCATTTCCCAGCAGGAATTGGTGTCGAACCGGTTCCTCAATTTTTCATCTGCACGAAACCGGATAATGGGCATTTTAATGTATAAATATGACATCGCCGGATTTCTGCATTGGGGATTTAATTTCTGGTACAGCCAGTATTCTATAGACCAGAAGCTTGATCCTTATAAAGACCCGGAAGCGGGCAGAGGATTTTGCGCTGGAGACGCCTTTATGGTTTATCCCGGAGAAGACGGACCGGTTGACTCGATTCACTATGAAGTGTTCAGGGAAGCGCTTCAGGACTTGCGGGCATTGCGTTTGCTGGAATCGGCAATCGGTCGCGATGCGGTAATCGGAATGCTTGAAGAAAATCTTGATCGCGAGCTGAAAATGGCTGATTATCCCAGCGAAGCGTCCTGGCTGTTGAAGATGCGTGAACAGATAAACCTGAAGTTGTCAGAAGTTTTATAATCCAGAACTCGGCAAAAGTGTTTAATTGAACGCCAGTTTTTGCGTTCGCATAAAGACCAGTCATGTCCAGATATCAACCTGTTTTACAGAATAAAGAAACTGACACCGGAGGGGTCAAACATTTGTAGCCTAACGAAAATAGAATGTTCGACTTCTGCGGAGTCGCAGATTTTTTTGCCTTATTATTCTATAAACGTGTTATCCCGTCGGGATAATAAAACTAACTGGCTGTTGAATAACAGAAAAACAGGCGTTCAATTGGACACATGTGCTTGCTCAAGTACTGAGCTCTGATAATCAATCTGAGACAAAAAAATAGCGGTCTGTGCAAGTTTGCGCAGACCGCCTTTTTTTGTTTCCGCCGAAATATTATTTGGCGTTCATGTCTCCATTGCCCCAGATTTTTGTGCCTTGAATGGTGGCGTGAAGCGCGAGACCGTTATTGGTAATTTTGTATAAGGTAACTCCGGGAGAAACTTCCGCTGATCCGGAGATTCCGTCGCCGACATCGCCAAGCTTGAGCACGGCGTTAGCTTGAACTCCAAGTCCCCAGCCGGAATCTATAAAGCGAGCTATATTGTCCTGACTGTTAAAGACAAACAGCGCCCGGAAATCTCTTACTCCCAGACCGATGCCAATGCCGAGCGAAAACATTTTCATATAAGTTTTTTCGCCAGTAGCTCGATTGTTCACCACGCCCCAGCCGCTTTCGGTTGAAGGCAGGAAAATATCTACGCCGAAGTCTTTGAATATCGCGTATCCGGCA
>JBAYVM010000088.1:0-8586 GCA_041674645.1 Victivallaceae bacterium
TAACTTTACTCTTTTAACTTTACTCTTTTAACTTTACTCTTTTAACTTTACTCTTTTAACTTTACTCTTTTAACTTTACTCTTTTAACTTTACTCTTTTAACTTTACTCTTTTAACTTTACTCAGAGGAACTTTATGATTAGAAAAGGTATAATTCTTGCTGGCGGTAGTGGAACTAGATTGTATCCGTGCACGCTTTCAGTGTCAAAGCAGATGCTTCCGGTTTATGATAAACCGATGATTTTTTATCCGTTGTCAACACTTATGCTGGCTGGGATAAGAGAAATTTTGATAATCTCCACTCCGGTTGACACGCCCATGTTTGAAAAGCTTTTGGGAGATGGTTCTAAATGGGGAATAAATCTTCAGTACGCAGTGCAACCTTCTCCGGACGGTCTGGCGCAGGCGTTTTTAATCGGAGAGGAATTTATTGGCAATGATTGTTGCACCATGGTGTTGGGCGATAATATTTTTTACGGTCATCATTTTAGTGAATTAATGAAAGACGCTGGCGCAAAAGACTCCGGAGCAACGGTGTTTGCTTATCCGGTAAGTGACCCTGAACGTTATGGCGTTGTTGAGTTTGACAAGGATTTTAAAGCTTTAAGTATTGAGGAAAAGCCGCAAAATCCGAAGTCGAGATATGCGGTTACCGGGCTTTATTTTTATGACAACAGTATTGTCGAGGTCGCCAAACAGGTAAAACCGTCGCATCGCGGGGAGTTGGAAATTACTGATGTCAACCGGATTTATCTTGAGCAGGGAAAACTTGATGTACAAATTTTGAGTCGTGGCAATGCCTGGCTTGATACTGGCACTCATGATTCGTTGCTGGAAGCTTCGCAGTATGTAGCAACGATAGAAAAACGGCAGGGATTAAAAATTGCCTGTCCTGAAGAGATTGCCTGGCGCAATAAATGGATAACCCGCGAGCAGTTTCAGACGATAACTGCCGGTTATGGAAAAAGTTCCTATGCTGATTATTTAACGAATATTTTAAAACATGAAATGAATTGAGGATAGATATGCCGTTTATATTTGAAAATGCCCCTTTAGCTGGAATTAAAATCATTACCCCACGAGTATTTCCCGATGGTCGTGGAATTTTTTTTGAGTCATATAAGAAGTCTGATTTTGCCGCAGCAGGTATTACGGAAGATTTTTGTCAGGATAATCGCTCTGTTTCTGAAAAAGGTGTTTTGCGCGGATTGCATTATCAGCAAAATCCTTACGCGCAAGGCAAGCTGGTAAGCGTTTTGTTCGGTGCAATCTACGATGTTGTGGTTGATGTTCGCGTTGGCTCCCCGGGTTATGGGAAATGGTTTGGCGCAGAATTGTCAGCTGAAAATCGTAAAATGCTTTATGTGCCACCGGGTTTTGCGCACGGTTTTCTGGCGCTTACGGATGTTCAAATTATGTATAAGTGTACTTGTGAGTATAATAAGAATTCCGAATCAGGCATAATTTGGAATGATTCTGCTGTCGGCATTAAATGGCCGGTTGTCGGCGAGGTTCATTTGTCGGATAAAGACGCTATCTTGCTGCCGCTTGCTCAAGCGGCTAATAATTTTATTTATGGTGAATAAATGGAGACGGCATTGAAAGTATTGATTACCGGTTCCCATGGACAGCTTGGACGTGAATTGCAGTCATCAGTTCCGGAAAATATTGAACTTACCAGCGTTGATGTTGAAGATTTAGATATCACGAATACAGCGAAAACAGCGGAATTTGTGTCAGCAGGTAAATTTGATTTAATTATTAACGCGGCGGCATACACGGCAGTGGATCGCGCTGAAAAAGACGTTGATGCGGCGTTTGCGGTGAATTGTCATGGCGTTGCCAGTCTGGCTGATGCGGCAAAGATAATCAATGCGCGGATAATTCATGTGTCAACCGATTATGTTTTTGACGGTCAGGCTTGTCGCCCATATTTGCCGGAAGATAAAACTACGCCGCTTGGGGTTTATGGATTGAGTAAACGCGCTGGCGAAGAAGCATTGCTTAAAATATTGCCGGATGCAATTGTTGTCCGGACTGCCTGGCTTTATTCTCAACATGGAACAAATTTTGTTAAAACCATGTTGCGGTTAATGAAAGAACGCGATGCGCTTGGAGTTGTTGCTGACCAGGTGGGAACTCCGACATCAGCGAACTCGCTCGCAGAAGTCATTTGGCAAATTGCGTTGAAACCGGAAATCAAAGGTATTTTTCACTGGACTGACGCCGGAGTTGCCAGTTGGTATGATTTTGCGGTTGCGATTCGCGAAGAGGGAATTGCTTTAGGAATGCTTTCCGGAGATAAAGGGATAGTAAGGCCAATACGCACCGAAGATTATCCTACTCCCACTAAACGCCCCGCATTTTCCATTCTGGATAAAACTAGTTTATATCAGGCGTTGGGAATAAAATCGCAAGTGCATTGGCGACAGCAACTTCGCCTGGTTATGGCGCAACTACGAGTTGATTTTTGAGTTAAAGCATGGTGTATTGAAAAAGTAATATGATTTATGGAAAAGAAAGACATTGAAATAATTAAAGCCATGGGGCCGGCAAAGCGGCTTGAACTTGTCGGCAAAATGTATATTGATGCAAAAAATTTGAAACGCGCCGCGCTAAAGTCTTTTCATCCAGACTGGAACGATAAAAAAATAGAAGCAAAATTGCGGGAAATATTCCTTCATGGAACACCTTAATATTTTCATGAGTTTAACTGAAAACGTGGATTGACGAGAGAAATTTACTGCCTGAGTGGATAAAACTTCAGTCGCTTTTGCCGTGAGCGGTTGTTTTTCGAGAATCAGTTTATTCCTTAATTTAAAATTTTATAACTAAAGGTGGCGGAAAAATGAATGATGTTTGTCACAAAATATCATCTGGCGAATTGAAATTGGGCATTGTCGGTTTGGGTTATGTCGGTCTGCCGTTGGCGGTCGAATATGGCAAACATTACCATACGGTCGGGTTTGATATCAACGAACGCAGAATAAAAGCCTTGATGACAGGGCAGGACAGCACTCTGGAAACCAATGCGGAAGAACTGGCGGCTGCCGGAAAACTTGCTTATTCAACGGATTCGGAAAAATTACGCGGGTGCGATATTTATATTATAACCGTCCCGACTCCGGTTGACAAATACAACCAGCCCGACCTTACTCCCTTGTATAAGGCCAGCGAAACTGTCGGAAAGGTGATGTCTGCCGGATGTATTGTTGTTTATGAAAGCACTGTTTATCCGGGATGTACAGAAGAAGAATGTGTGCCGGTATTGGAGAAATTCAGCGGACTAAAGTTCAATAAAGACTTTTTCTGCGGCTACAGCCCGGAACGTATCAATCCTGGCGATAAAGAACGCACGTTAACTAAAATTTTAAAAATCACCAGCGGTTCGACACCTGAGGCGGCGGAAGCGGTTAATGCTCTATATTCCAGTATTATAAAAGCTGGCACGCACAAAGCTCCAAGCATTAAAGTTGCAGAAGCGGCAAAAGTTATTGAAAACTCACAACGGGATATTAATATCGCCTTTGTCAATGAACTTTCAAAAATATTCAAATTGATTGGAATAGATACATTGCAAGTGCTGGAAGCTGCCGGTACTAAATGGAACTTTTTGCCCTTCCGTCCAGGTCTGGTTGGTGGACATTGTATCGGGGTTGATCCATATTATCTGACTCGCAAAGCCGAATCGCTTGGTTATCATCCTGAAATTATTTTGTCCGGTCGTCGTCTCAATGACGGCATGGGGAACTATGTTGCCGGAGAAGTCGTCAAGCTGATGATACGCAAAGAGCATACCATCAAAAACAGCCGGATACTGTTGCTGGGGTTGACGTTCAAAGAAAACTGCCCGGATATTCGCAATTCCCGCGTGGTTGACGTTTATCGCGGTCTTCTGGAATTTGGTTGTGTGGTGGATGTTTATGATCCATGGGCAAATCCGGATGATGTAAAACATGAATACGGTATTGAGCTGATTAAAGACCGTGATGTGTTGAAAACCATGAAAGGCAACTATGATGCGGTAATACTGGCAGTGGCGCATCGTCAATTTAAAGAATTGGATTTCAGCAACTTCAATAAAGCTAAGCTCGTGGTTTATGATATTAAGGGAATACTTCCGCCCGAAATGGTTGACGGCAGGTTGTAACTAATGGTGGACTGTGAATAAAGAGATAATTATAAACTATTTAGAACTGTAGGATGTTAAGCTTGCGGCAAAAACAAGCTTGTACATCTATGGAAGCGCTGCTCTTATTTTGTTGGATGAGCCTGAACGCATGAGTCTGGATATTGATATCGCGAGCATTTATTCAGAAGTTGACCAGGCTGATTTACGCCGTGCCGCTGCTGAAATCGGAGTGCCGGTCAATCCGGAGGTGAGTTATCAGCATGACTATATTGAATGGATTGTTCCATTACGTTTGTGTCTTCCGCCTCCGGCTGATAACGTCGGTATTGTACTGTGGCAAGGCGCAAAATTGACTGTTAAAACAGGATTTGTTTCAGAATTTGTTGCCAGTAAATTAATTCGTTATGATGCGACTGACCGTGCTGATGTCCAGTTTCTTTTAAAACAATATCCATTTTTATGGTAGGATGTATGTTCTGCGGTAAAACGATTGCCTTCTCAGTTTCGCGATGACATTGTTATTGCAGACAATTTGGAAAATCTGAAAAACAATATTGATGTTTGGAGAGACGTAAAATGACACCGCGCGAAAAACTACAATTAAGTTATGAAATTGCTTTCTTCCCTCCACGGCTGAACAAAATGTGGGGAGAATGGAAGAAAACTCATACCAAACCGGATATTGATACCGGTGATGCCTTGGACATTGCCTTAATGTTGCATTTAAAATTGCCGGAGTCAGGCTATAACTCACTTCGTTCCCTCACACGAGTTGCTGTATATCAGGCGAAATCGCGGGCGTTTGGTATGCCAACTTTTATTCGTGCAGTGCGCAACCACTTTGGAAGACCGCCAATAGGTATTACAGAAATTCCAGGAGAGTATATTAGAGACTTCGCTCTTCCGGTATTTGGCAGAGCCGGTATTGAACACAAGATTATTAAAGTCTAATCGCTAGCCAAAAATCACTAAATCCCAAGGATTTAATTACATGAAGCAAATACTTACAAACAGTCGTATTCTGATTACCGGCGGGGCCGGATTCATCGGTTCAAATCTTATTGAAACATTGTTAACGCAGAATAATGAAGTTGTTTGCCTGGATAATTTTTCTACCGGGAAAATAGAAAATATTGCCGGGTTTCTTAATGATAGAAATTTCAAGCTCATTGAAGGCGATATTCGCGAAATTACTGCCTGCCAGTCGGCATGTGATGGCATTGATTATGTATTGCATCAGGCGGCGTTGGGCTCAGTTCCGCGTTCTATAAAAGACCCGATTACCAGTACCGAAGTCAATGTAATGGGATTTTTGAATATGTTGACTGCGGCGCGTGATGCGAACGTGAAACGTTTTGTGTATGCCGCCAGCAGTTCGACTTATGGCGACAGCAAAAATCTTCCCAAGGTGGAAGACATTATTGGTAAACCGCTTTCGCCTTATGCCATCACCAAATATGTAAATGAACTTTACGCGGAAAATTTTTCCCGACTGTATGGCATTAAAACTATTGGATTGCGCTATTTTAATGTTTTTGGCAGACGGCAGGATCCGTTTGGCGCATACGCGGCTGTTATTCCAAAGTTTTTTATTTCACTGATTAAACATCAACGTCCGGTAATTAATGGTGACGGTTCGTATTCCAGGGATTTTACTTACGTTAACAATGTAATTCAAGCGAATCAACTGGCTGCGGTGACAAACAATGACGCGGCGATGAATACTGTTTACAATGTTGCTTTCGGGCAGCGAACAACGCTTAATGAGCTTTTTTACAGCATCCGGAATAATTTGACAGAATTTGATTCGACAATTGGAAAGATAGAACCGGAATATGGTGAATGTCGTGCAGGTGATGTCCCGCATTCGCTGGCCGATATTTCTAAAGCTGGAAAATTACTCGGATATGCTCCCGAATACAGTCTCGGCGATGGTTTAAAAGAAGCATCTGAATGGTACTGGAAAAATCTTCCCAAGTAAATCAGGCACTCTTGTCTGTTTATTTTTAAGACTTCGCAGGCAGGAGTGCCTACGTCACATTGTAAATCGTCAGCACTGTTTTCCTTAGCTAGTAGCTCGTAGCTCGTAGCTCGTAACCCCCTTTTCATTAGTGTTTTATTAGTGTCAATTAGTGGTTGCAAAAACGTTTTTTGCGCTATTTTGCGTTTAATATATTCTTCATAACTCAGACACTCAGAATGTTTAAGTGCGATGCATTGTGAATTAAGGAAATGGGAACAAAATGACTTCAATAAGACTGAAAAACAAAGAAATATCTATAATCGTAAATTCATTTATAAATACCTTTCAGCATGGGGAGTTATATCTTTTCGGAAGCAGAACAGATGCTTCCAGACGCGGCGGAGATATAGACCTTTATATAACACCTTTTTCAAAAACTGAACTTTCAAGGAAAAAGATAGATTTTCTGGTCAATATGAAAAAAGGTCTCGGCGAACAGAAGATTGATGTGGTAATTGACCGAAATTATAATCGCGAAATAGATAAAATTGCTAAAGATACTGGAGTTTTATTATGCAGGAATTAAAAGCAGTATTTGAATCTCTTGAACAGTTATTTGAAAGTTGCAATATAGATTATAATGCCTTGAAAGCTCAGTGTCTGAGTAAAGAATGGTTCGATAATTACGAAAACCAAAGAATCGTAAACAGTTTTCTCTTCAATTACATTAAAATACAGGACAAAATCGGCGCGAAAATATTTAAAATGTCGCTTTTTGAATTGAAAGAAATAAATGACTGGTCTATTCCAATGATAGATATTTTGCATACGCTGGAAAAACTGGGTATTATTGATAGTATTGACGAATGGGACAAACTCAGGGAACTCAGAAATGTGCTGGCTCACGAATATCCGGCTGACATTGAAGACAGGATTGAGAACATAGCTCTAGCGCTCGATGGATTTGAAAAACTTAAAAATCAATTCCTTAAAATAAAAAAATATTGTGCATCAAAAAACATCCTATTGTAAACCAGACACTTCTGGCTGTTTATTTTTAAGACTTCGCAGGCAGGGATGCCTACGCTACATTATACGTAACCCTTAACCCCTTTTCATTAGTGTTTTATTAGTGTCAATTAGTGGTTAGTTTTTTTTGCGCCCGTTGCGTTTAACTCTTTTTATCTTTAAAACTCGCAGAAAACAAATGACTGGAGCAAGGCTATGACTGAAGATTTGCTGTTTACAAAAGTTGAAACAATTCGTCGCTGGGGAAGTGAGTCGGACGTGATGAGTGAGACGTGAGAAGTGAGACGTGAGAAGTGAGACGTGAGACGTGAGGAGAATTGGAAGACAAATTTTTGATGAATAAAGAAATTACGACACATAAAGATTTAGATGTTTGGAAAAATTCAATAACTTTAGTAACTAATATTTATGAAATTACTGGTAAGTTTCCAAAGGAAGAAATCTATTGTAAATCAAATGAGAAGATCCGCTGTTTCTATTCCTTCTAACATTGCCGAAGGTGCTACGAGAAAAAGCAAAATTGAATTTAAACAGTTTTTATATATTGCATTATCAAGTGCAGCAGAGCTTGAAACACAACTAATAATTGCTCAGAATCTGAAATACTTTGATGATTGCAAAATATTTGAAAATTTAATAATTATTAGGAGACAATTACTGTCACTGATAAAGTCTCTTAAACCCATAACTCTTAACCCATCTTCATTAGTGTCCATTAGTGGAATTAGCGGACAAAAAAATGACGCTCTGGATGTTGTGAAGTCACATAGCAGCGCCAAAGAAATTTAATACGACAAAAATATGGTAAAAATAAATCAAATTAAGCGCTATGTAAAGCAGATATCCGAGGAATTTCACCCTGAAAAGGTTATCCTTTTTGGCTCTTACGCCTATGGCAGGCCAACGCCGGATTCGGATGTTGATTTGCTGGTGGTGATGGAAGATCAGGAATGTACGACCAGACCGTCACTTGAAATTCGCCGACGCATAAATGCGCCGTTTTCGCTTGATTTGATAGTAAAATCGCCGAGCCATATAAAGAAGCGTCTGAAAATGCGTGATTATTTTATTAGAGATATCATTGAAAAAGGTGTTGTTTTGTATGAGAGATGAAACATTAGAATGGGCACAGAAGGCAGAAGGAGACTTTGCAAGCGCTACAAGAGAAATCCGCGCCAGAAAAAACAGAAATGAGGATGCTGCCTGTTTCCATTGCCAACAGTGCATTGAAAAATATCTAAAGGCAATTCTTGTTGAAAAAAATATTCTGTTCACCAGGACGCACGACCTTGGAATTTTACTGAATTTGTTATTGAAGGCTAATCCGGATATGGAGAAATTCCGTGACGCAATGAATGTGCTTACGGATTATGCGGTTGCCTTCAGATATCCAGGCGAGTCTGCCACCAAAGAACAAGCTCGCGAGTCATATCTTAAATGTGTTGAACTGCGTGAAGCTATCA
>JBAYVM010000089.1:0-8576 GCA_041674645.1 Victivallaceae bacterium
GCCGGCCGCCGCCAGTTGTTTCGCCAGATTAAGTGGAGTCTGTCCGCCAAACTGCACAATCACTCCGGCGCACTGTTCACGCTCATAAATATGAACAATATCTTCCAGGGTGAGCGGTTCAAAATAAAGTTTATCACTGGTGTCATAATCGGTACTGACCGTTTCCGGATTGCTGTTGACCATAATGGTTTCGAATCCGGCGTCGCGCAGAGCGAAAGAAGCGTGGACGCAGCAATAATCGAATTCGATCCCCTGCCCGATACGATTAGGGCCGCCGCCAAGAATCATGATGGACTTTTTGTCCGTCTTTGTGACTTCATCAATTCCGCCGTAAGTCGAATAATAATATGGCGTATAAGCTTCAAATTCACTGGCGCAAGTATCAACTAGAGCATATACCGGCATCACATTGAGTTCTTTGCGCGCCTTATAGACATCTAGCTCTTTACAACCCAACAGCCAAGCCAGCTGCCGGTCAGAAAATCCGAACTCTTTGCTCTGCAACAGCAAAGCCCGGTCTTTCTTCATTTGCTCGATATTTTTTACCGAACGTATTTCATCTTCAAAAGCCGCCAGTTCGTGCATGTGACGCAGAAACCAGACATCAATTGCGGTAAAGCTATGAATCTTATCCACGCTCCAGCCGCGCCGGAATGCTTCATGAATGACAAACATCCGGGCCGCATTTGGACGACGGAGTTCTTTCTCCACGTCTTCATCCGACATGGCATTATATTTGGCGTCTTTGCCGTCAGCGCCGAATCCGGCTCTGCCGACTTCCAGCGAACGCAACGCTTTTTGGAATGATTGTTTGAAAGTTTTGCCAATACTCATGGCTTCGCCCACTGATTTCATTTGAGTGGTCAGAGTGCTGTCAGCAGCAGGGAATTTTTCGAATGCGAAACGCGGAATCTTAGTAACAACATAGTCAATGCTGGGTTCAAAACAAGCCGGAGTTTCGCGGGTGATGTCATTGCAAATCTCATCCAGCGTGTAACCGACAGCCAGCTTGGCGGCGATTTTCGCAATCGGGAAACCGGTTGCTTTAGAAGCCAGTGCGCTGGAACGCGAAACGCGCGGATTCATTTCAATAATAATCATCCGGCCGTCTTTCGGACTAACCGCCCACTGGACATTTGACCCACCGGTTTCAACGCCAATTGCCCGCATTACTGCCAACGATGCGTCACGCATAATCTGATATTCGCGATCGGTCAAAGTCTGAGCCGGCGCCACGGTAATGCTGTCGCCAGTATGCACCCCCATCGGATCAATATTTTCAATCGAGCAGACGATAACCGCGTTATCTTTGCAGTCGCGCATCACTTCAAGCTCAAATTCTTTCCAGCCTAACAGAGATTCTTCAATCAATACTTCTTTATTCCGGCTGGCTTCGAGACCGCGCGCAACAATCGCTTCAAAATCATCCATGGTGTAAGCAATTCCGCCGCCAGTTCCGCCCAGCGTAAATCCAGGACGGATAATCAATGGCAAAGTGCCAATTTCAGCAGCTATTTTTCTGGCGTCTTCCAGTGAATGAGCGGAACCGCTTTTCGGCAAGTCCAACCCGATTTCCTGCATGGCTTGCTTAAACATTTGCCGGTCTTCAGCACGCCGGATAGCCGAAGCTTTCGCGCCAATCATTTCCACCCGGTAACGGTCAAGAATACCCGAATCATGCAGTTCCATTGCCAGATTCAGTGCGGTCTGTCCGCCCATGGTCGGCAATAAGGCATCTGGACGTTCACGACGAATAATTTCCTGCAGAATTTCTTTGGTCAGTGGTTCGATGTAAGTCCGGTCGGCAAAATCCGGATCGGTCATAATCGTGGCTGGATTACTGTTGACCAGCACAACTTCGTAGCCATCTTCCCGGAGAGCTTTACAAGCCTGCGTACCGGAATAATCAAATTCACAAGCCTGCCCAATGACAATCGGCCCGGATCCGATTAACATTATTTTCTTAATGTCAGTGCGTTTCGGCATCAAAATTACCCTTTAGTTATTAGTTTTAAAATTAATCTGTAAATTTACTTGTTTAACGCTGCTTTAACAAAATCCCTGAACAACGGATGCGCAGCCAATGGCCGGGACTTAAATTCCGGATGAAATTGACAGGCCACAAACCACTTGAGATTGACATTCTCAATTATCTCCACCAGACTGTTGTCAGGCGAAGTTCCAACAACCTGCAAACCGCGTTTTTCCAAATCATCACGGAAAACATTATTAAACTCATACCGGTGACGGTGACGTTCAGCAATGTTGTTTTCTCCATAGGCAACCGCAGTCTTTGTCCCGGCTTTCACCACGCACGGATATGCCCCCAACCGCATGGTTCCGCCTTTTTCTGTAACATTTTTCTGCGAAAGCATCAAGTCAATCACGGGATGAGCGGTCTTTTCATTAAATTCAGTGCTGTCGGCGTCACTATAACCCAACACATTGCGCGCAAATTCTATCACTGCGCACTGCATTCCCAGGCAAATTCCCAGGAAAGGAACATTATTTTCACGGGCATATTTGATGGCTTTAATTTTTCCTGAAACGCCGCGATCGCCGAAACCGCCCGGCACCAAAATTCCATCAACGCCTTCCAGTAACGAAAAATCTGTCGCTTTCTCGAGATTTTCGGCTTCCACCATTTTGATTTCAACCTGAGAATTATTGGCAATTCCTGCATGACTGAGCGCTTCGTAAATACTCTTGTAGGCATCTTTCAAGCTTATATATTTACCGACAACAGCAATTGTTACCGCCCCGTTGCCCGGATTAATTACCGTGTTCACCATTTTTCGCCAATTTTCAATTTGCAGTTCTTTGTGCGGCAAACGTAATAAATCCAGCACTTTAGTATCAAATGACTGCGCCGCCAGTTCAATCGGAACTTCGTAAATTGAATTTTTAACATCCTGTTCTTCAATTACCAAATTTTTGTCAATATTACAAAATAACGCCAGCTTGGAAAAATGTTCGTGCTCCATCGGCTTTTCAGTACGACAAACCAGAACATCCGGAATAATACCGATGTTGCGGAGAATCCCCACGGATTGCTGTGACGGCTTGGTTTTCATTTCTCCAGCGGCTTTGATATACGGAACCAGAGTTAAATGAATGAAAATCGAGTTGCCGGAACCAGATTCATGCTTGAACTGCCGGATTGCTTCCAGAAACGGCAATGATTCAATGTCTCCGGCAGTTCCGCCAATTTCAGTAACAGAAATGTCTATGTCCGGAGACTCCAGAGAAACAATCGCCCGTTTGATTTCATCAGTAATGTGCGGAATAACCTGCACTGTTCCGCCCAAATAACCGCCCCGGCGTTCCCGGGCAATCACCGCACTGTATATCCGACCGGTGGTGTAATTGCTGGCTTTGGAACATTCAACTTCGGCAAAACGTTCATAATGCCCCAAGTCAAGATCTGTTTCCGCGCCGTCATCAGTAACATATACTTCACCATGCTGGTATGGAGACATTGTGCCGGGGTCAACGTTAATGTACGGATCCAATTTTTGAATTGCGATTCGATAGCCGCGGTGCTTGAGTAACATTGCCAATGATGCCGCGGTAATTCCTTTGCCTAAAGACGACACAACTCCGCCGGTAATAAAGATATGTTTTGTCATGATTCCCTTGTCCAGTAAATATTTACAAACTGCCATCCATTCAGGACAGACTTAATTTTTCACACAAAAAGCCCCCGGTTTGCACCAGATTTTTCATTTCCGAGAAGAGCTAATCAGGCTGGACTTTACTTTGGCACGGATGGGTGATTTTTCAACTCTGTTTTAAAAAAAACCTGTGATTAAACTAACAATTATTTAACTCTCAATTTTTCGGCAATCGCCGGAGCAGAATGAAAGAATCATCACATAAGTCCGTAAAAAATGAAATATGAACTAACGATTAATTTATTTGAATTCGTGTCATGGAATCAAGTTCAAGGCTTGACGAAACCGATTTATTGACGTATTCTTCATCCCGGTTTTATCTATTGTTTTGTTTTTTTTCAGGATTCGGGTAAAACAAAGTTTTGTAATTGGATTTATAATTTCCAGGATAAATGAGTTTGAATAAATTTATAATAATCGGTCTGTTGCTGGCGCTCAGCGCGGTTAATCTTTGTGCTGAAATTGTCAAGTTGACGGTTTTAAACACAACCGATACTCACGCCCATGTCAGCGGCAAAAATTCCGGCTGGACGAAACTGGCGACGTTGATTCGGGAACAACAGACGCTGGCGGGCGGAAAAGATAAAACCTTGCTCATTGATTGCGGCGACACGTTACAAGGAACTCAGGACGGAGCGCTTACGCAAGGCAGTATCGCGATAAAAATAATGAATAACCTGGATTATGATGTTTGGGTGCCGGGAAATCACGATTTTGAATTTGGCTTGTCGGTACTGAAAAAACGCATTGCCGAATTTCATGGAGCAGTTCTGGCAGCCAATATGATCTGTCCAACATTGAACGGCGTGTACAAACCGTGGAAAATGTTTAAAATAAACGGTTTAAAAGTAGCGGTCATCGGAGTCACGCTGCCAGGCATGAGTAATCAAATATTACAACCGCAATCAGCCTTAACCACCATACAGGAAGGTGAGGCGATTGCTGAATGTATCAGTTCAGTAAGAAAATCCGCTCCCGACATAATAATTCTGGCGCAACACCAGGGAATGTACGGCAAGAAATTTAACATATTTAAACTTGCCGGACAATATCCGGAAATTGACCTGATTCTGACTGGGCACACCCACCAGGAACAGCCGGGCATCAAAATTAACTCTTCCGGCTGGCTGGTGCAGGCGGGTAAGCACTCTAAAACTCTAGGAGTAATTACCTTTGAATATGATACCACACACAAGAAAACTGTCAGGATAAGTTCAAAATTACTGCCAGTTTCTGAATCCACACCGGAAGACCGCAGAGCGCGGCAAATCGCGGACACGGAAACCGTGTATAAACGCAAAGTTGGCGAAGTCATGCCGTTGCTGAGCTCGCCGCGTCCAAAAACGTTTGAATCGGGAATAACTACGTTGGCGACGTTGGCGATGGCGGAAACAGCCAAAGTTGACATCGCGGTTTTCGGCATGAATTGCGGCGAATTCACCGTTTTTGAAAAAACCGTCTATGAAGAAACTGTTTTCCGGTTCTTCCCGTTTCAAGACACATTGTGCACAATAGAACTGTCGCTCGACGAACTGAAAACTGTCATGAATGAACAAATTGTCGCCGCCCGGAAAAAATATTACTCGCCAATGTTGTACGGCGCAAAAATAATCATTGACAAAAACTGGAACGCGGTTAAAATTATACCCGGCAAAACCCAGAGCAATAAATTTAAAGTGGCGTTCAGCAGTTACACTCTGGCCGGCGGCGGCGGAAAATTCCCGCAGTTGGCGCGGCTGGCCAGGGAAAAAAGCTCAAACTTGCAGAACGATGAAATTACGATTAGAGAATGTGTCAGTCAGTACATAAAAAAACATTCTCCGTTAAAACTGGAACCCCATAAATGGCTGTATCATGCAGACCGGAAAGAATAAGCAGAATGGATAAATTCAATATTTCCCAGTTGCTGACTGAAGCGGCGGGAACATACGGCAGCCGCACCGCGCTGTACGCTCCGGCAGGAAAAAATAAATCCGGCAACTACCGTTACGATACTTTGAGCTTTGAAGAACTGGAAAATCTGACCAATGCCTATGCTGCGGCATTCCGGAACAAAGGCTTTAAAAAAGGCTTGCGGGTGTTGATGATGGTGAAACCGGGGCTGGAGTTCGCCGCCACCGTTTTCGCCGTTTACAAAACCGGCGCGGTTCCGGTACTGATTGACCCCGGCATGGGAATAAAAAATCTGCTCGGCTGCATTCAACAGACTAAACCGGAAGCGGTGGTCGCCATCTCCAAAGCGCATTGGGCTAGAAAACTGTACAAAAAATACTTTCCGGCGGCAAAAATATTTTTTTCACTGGGCAAATTCCCGCCCGCAGACTGCATTCGCATGGAAACTATCGCCACTCCGGCAATGATTAAAAATTCCGGCAGAAAATTCACTTTCGCCACTGAAGACACGACGATTGATGACGATGCCGTCATTGTTTTCACCACTGGCAGCACCGGACCGCCGAAAGGCGTTATTTACAAACACCGCACGTTTCAAAAACAGGTTGAAATAATTAAAAATGTTTATCATGCCGGACCGGAACGCGTTGATATGTCGGCATTTCCGCTGTTCGCGCTGTTCGCGGTTGTGCTGGGCATGCCCAGTGTTATTCCGGAAATGGATTTCACCCGCCCCGCCTGTGTCAATCCGGAAAATATCATTAAAGCCGTGCTTGCCAATAACGTAAGTTTTTCATTCGGTTCCCCTGCCCTTTGGCGTACTGTCGCCGCCTATTGCATTGAACATAAAATACAACTTCCGTCGCTGAAAACCGTGCTCATGGCTGGAGCTCCGGTTACAGCGGAACTGCATCAGATGGTCAAACAAATTATCGCTTCCGACGGTGAAACGATGGTTCCTTACGGCGCCACCGAAGCGCTGCCGGCGGCAAATTTTACCGGCAGTGAAATGTTGTCCGAAACCGCCGGGCTCACCGCTCAAGGCAAAGGTTACTGCGTCGGTTATGCCAATCCCGGAATTGAAATAAAAATCATCAAATGCCTGGATCAGGAAATTTCGGAATGGCAACCGGAATGGGAATTGCCCGCGGAACAAATCGGGGAAATTGTCGTCAAAGGCGCTATTGTCAAGGCCGGTTATCTGAATCTGCCTCAACCCACCGCCATGTCAGAAATTAATTCCGCCGATGGCGGCAAATGGCATCGCATGGGTGACATGGGATATTGCGACGCAAAAGGCCGGATATGGTTCTGCGGCAGAAAAAATCACCGCGTCATAACTCCGGAAAGAATCTATTATTCCGTCTGCTCTGAAGCTATTTTTAATCAACATCCGAACGTTTTCAGAACCGCGCTTGTCGATGATGGTTCCGGGCGCCCGGTTCTCTTTATTGAACCCCTCCCCGGCAAATGGCCGCAGGGAAAAACTGCGGAAAACAAACTAATTGCGGAACTGAAAAAACTGGGCGCGGCTTATCCGTTCACCGCAGAAATAAATAAGTTAATTCTGCGCCAGTCGATGCCGGTTGACATCCGCCATAACGCCAAGATTTTCAGAGAAAAACTGGCGGTTGCCGCCGGTAAAATATTTACGGATTAAATTAAACCGATGAAAAATTCTCTGCCGGTTTCACAAATTATACCTGAGCTGAAGGAGGCGCTGAATACGAGTTGCCGCGCCGTGCTGTCCGCGCCGCCCGGCTCAGGAAAAACCACGCTGACTCCGCAAGCATTTCTGGAAGAAGCCTGGATGCAGGGCAAACAGATTATCATGCTGCAACCGCGCCGCGCCGCCGCTCGCGCCGCCGCCTGCCGGATTGCTGATTTGCTCGGCGAAGAAGTCGGTCAGACTGTCGGCTGGACTGTTCGCGGCGAAAGCAAAACCAGCCGCAACACCCGAATTGAAATTGTTACTGAAGGAATTTTGACCCGGCGGCTTCAGTCCGACCCGGAACTTTCCGGCGTGGGAATGGTTATTTTTGACGAATTCCATGAACGCAGTTTAAATACTGATCTCGGGCTGGCATTGTGCCTGGATATGCAGGAAGGTTTGCGCGACGACTTGCGACTGCTGGTAATGTCCGCGACTCTGGATATTGCCGCCGTTACCACACTGCTCGGCAAGTGCCGTTCAATTCACACTGAAGGCAGAATGTTTCCCGTCGAAACCCGCTGGGGCCTCGCTCCGGAAATCAGAGATTTGTCCGCGACCGCAGCTCGAACCGTGCTGAAATTACTCAATGAACAATCCGGCAGTATTCTAGTTTTTCTGCCCGGAGCCGGAGAAATTAACGCCACCGCAGAAATGCTTCGCCCACATGTTCCGGAAAATGTTATCATTGCTCCGCTTTACGGCAGTATGACCCGCCAGGAACAGGATGCCGCCTTGCGCCCTGCCCCGCCGGATCAACGGAAAATTGTGCTGGCAACCAATATCGCTGAAACCAGTTTAACCATTGACGGCATCAGAATAGTGGTTGACTGCGGCTACGCCCGCCATGCGTTTTTCGATCCGTCCACCGGAATGACTTCACTGCGCCTGGAACGCATTTCCAAAGCCTCGGCGGAACAACGCAAAGGCCGCGCCGGACGACTTGAACCGGGAATTTGCTGCCGTTTATGGAGCGAACACGATCATCTCCGGCTGGCGGAATTCGACCGTCCGGAAATACTTGACGCCGACCTGGCTCCGCTGTGCCTGGAACTGGCTAACTGGGGAACGACTGCCGGACAGTTGCGTTGGATAGACCCGCCGCCGGAAGCCGCGCTCGCCACTGCCGGTGAACTGCTCCGGGAACTTGGCGCGCTCAATCATGATAAACATATTACTCCAACCGGAAAAAAACTCGCCGCACTGCCAATTCATCCGCGACTTGGAGCAATGCTGCTGGCGGCGGAAAAACTGAAACTCATTCCGCTAGCCTGTGAACTCGCCGCCTTGCTGGAAGA